>JARGGA010000138.1 GCA_029210805.1 Candidatus Thorarchaeota archaeon | reverse complement strand
TGTTTCAGTTATCATTATTTCAGAACTTAATGGATTCACTGACATCGCCGTTGACAATCTTGGTGTCAATTTCTGGCTGTATATCATTGTTGGGACGCTTGGTTCTATCCTGATGTTTTCAATCGCAAGCCAGATCGCGCTTCTTATACCATCAATACGAAACGCCCTTGCCAAACTTGGGAACATCTCTCAAGAGGTGTATGAATTCCATCCACTGACATTCCTGTTTGTACCCTTTACCCTGATGATTCTCGGTTGGTCTACTACAGACATCGATAACGCCTTTAACTCTCTCTGGTTTATCAGATTCTTTCTAAGCTTGTTTCTTTCAATAATCATTGTAGTGTACATAATTCACAAGAATAGTGCACTTTCTCTCTTGTTCACGGGATTCAGAAAGAAGGAGCGAACCTGATTACAGTATATCTGATCGTTTCTTGATAGTTAGCACTCTGAACGTAGACTCACACTCTATGGCGTCTTTTCTTCCCTTTCTGTCATCAAATGCCATGTATTCACCTCCAACCCAATAGCCCCTATTCGTCTTTTCTGGCAACCAAGCACGTGGAAAAACATACGTTCCGGAGTCTGATTGGAACTCTTCCAAGTATTGCAATGAATCAGTGAACCATTTGCTTTTGCGAATAGATTTGAAAATCGCCATTGTTTCTAGCGTGAGTAGCATTTCCGCGAATTCCCTGCCCTCGGGTTTTTTGGAATACCCTGGTAAATGAATCGCCCACCCTACAACGTAGTACTTCTTGCCATATTTGACAATACCATAGTTCCAAGGGAGTGCCTGATATTCCTCTGTAAGAATCATTCGCGCAACTACTTCAGCCTGCTCACGATGCTTGACATTTTCCATTATATCATTACAATACGCAATGCCACGGATATCGTGAATCCATGGTAACGCAAAACGTTGCTCTAGACAGAGTTCAGGATTCACAAGTCTATGTGCGTCGTATGATTTTGGGATTCCTTTGTATCGAGATTTATCCACATATACTGAATGAAAGTCTGGATTGTGAGCAAAAGAATAGAGCACCTCTAATCTAGATTTCAGATAGTTTGATACTGGTTGAGTAGTTCCATAACCCGCAAACGAAAGAAACGATGCCACTATCGTTTGAAGAAAGACCGAGAAGGCAATCTCAGCAGAATCTTCTGGATAATCAGACAGCCAAGCTCTAAATGGCAGAGTTCTGTTGTCAAAGGGTTGAAGTCCTGCCCGAAGACCAAGCTGGACCAATTTGCCCATTACATTCTCATATGCTGTTATCCGACCTGACTGCAAAGCGTTGAATTCGAAATCTGGTTGTAATCGTTCTAACCATTCTGGAATAGGAGGTGCCTTCAATAATTCTTCTAAAGCATATGCTATGGTTCCGATGTCCTGTTCATTCACTATATCGCGTAGTGTTCGGTACTTGATGATTGGTCCCGCGTTCCGAAGCAGCCAATGCACTAAATCATCCGACTCCACGACTATCCTGTATACCTAGAACGGTCAGAGTTAAGAGCATTTCAGTTTAGTTTCGAACAGGTGCAGCCATGTCAAATCTTGACCATCTGAAGAAGGATATCATGACAGAGATATACGAAAATCGTATGCTTCTAACTTCGGAGAGAGACCGTCCTGAAGGTTGGACTCTCATCTCAGGTCTCTGGAGTCCCTTCTATATCCAACTGCGGCTGATTAGTTCTTTTCCTAAGACTCTCTCGAAGGTTGGTCGAGCAATGGCACAGATGATCAAGGAAGAGGCGCCTCACGTCAACAAACTAGTGGGTATTGCCTTTGCTGGTGTACCTATCGCAACTACAGTGTCACTCGAATCTAATCTTCCTGCTGTGCACACTCGGAAGCTGGCCGGAGTCAAGTCAGAGGAAGATTTACAGAACGCACTCCAAGCATACGGCCAGCATGCATTGGTTGAAGGGGTATTAGAGGATGGAGATGTATTGTGTCTGGTCGACGATCTAGTCACTGGACTCACAAGCAAAATCGCTGCAAGAGCTCAGGTCAAAGCGGAATTAGAAAGACGTAGTGTTTCTGACGCCACCTGCGATGATATAGCTGTATTGGTTGACAGGCAACAAGGTGCCAGAGAGGCTGCCCATTCTGCAGGAATGGATCTTCATTCATTGATTGGATTCGTAGATGAGGGGCTGCCACTCCTCAAGGGGATTATGCCCGATAGTGAACACAAACTTGTTTCTGATTATCTTGCAAATCCCAAGGACTTTCAGAAATGATGTACGAGTATATGGTACAGAAACTGCTATCTTTTGCCGTTTCCCGAAACCTATACAATCCTAGATATTGAATCCAAGATGTTGTTCGGTTCCTAATTCATCGAGGCTGCATTTTGCAAATTCAGAGAATTTCCGATAATGTCTTACGTCCTCTCCAAAGGCAGTTTACGTCCCCGGCAAACTGACGGCGACGATAGAATAATCCCTATGACTTGGTTCTCGTCGTGGGTTCCTACATACCGTGATTCTCTTCCCTATATATAAGAACCTACAAAATGATGTTCATTTCCTGCAATATATGACAGAGATATGCCTAGGTTTGTCATGGTTTAATATATCTACCACCAATCCTTCACAGCATAATGAGGTTGGCCTTGAGCGAAGTAAACCCTCTAAACGCAATGCTGAAACTTGCCTTAGCGACAGCAAAGTCCCAGCATAATTTCTTCCTTCGTACTGCTGAGAATTCAACTATGGCGGAAGTGAAAGCACTTCTCATGGTGTTAGCTGAGTCAGAGGAAGAAATGATTCAGAAAATCCAGCACATGATGATAACGGGAATTCTAGATGAAGTGCAAGAATTAGCTGCAGCAAAGGACAAGGATGAGACTCCGGATGAAACCCCCTTTGATCCATCAAGGACTGAATCGGACCCTCGGATATTCGTATGCAATATGGCCCTTGAAAAAAGTATCAAGACTTATACCTTCTACTTAACCATGGCAACAAAAACAAAATCAGAGGTTGTTAGTACCCTCTTTGAATATCTTGCATTGCTTGAGATGCGTCAGATCAAAGAATTAAGACGGATTTGCGGTACATACTGACCAAGTATCACCAATGCAAAGCCATTTTTAGAAATATGTGCAATCACAAATGCATTCCAATGAGTCTCAAGAATCCTGTTGAACAGATGCTTAAACTTGCACACACAACTATTGCCAATCACTATCAATACTATCACAATGCCGCGCTAAATGTGGAAACTCCTGACGTAAAGGCGCTATTGATGGTCTTAGCTGATACTGAGGCTGAACTCATGGATAAGATAAAATCCATGATGGTCCGGGGTATCATTACGGAACTCGAGGAAATTGTTGAAGCACCCGATTGGAATGAAACCCCTGATGAGATGCCTTTTGATCTCACCCGAGAGGATACTGACCCACGGATATTTGTCTGTAACAAGGCTCTGAAAAATGAAATCAAGGGGTACACATTCTTTCTTTCAATAGCAGCTCGAGCTAAATCCAAGGTTATCAGCAGATTGTTTGAATATCTGGCTTACGTGAAACTTCAGCAGATCCATCGTATCCGAAAGGTCTGCGAGTCCTTCTAAGAGATGATGGAGCAAGCAGTCACTAATCGCCTATTGGTTATTGTAAATTCGCGTTATACGCCAAATCTCCACCTCCAACCATTGCTCCAAAAGGAGTTCACGATAACTAAATGGAATCACTTGATTCTAGGTTCAGATGGCATTAATTCAGCACACTAGAAACAATATATAAGTTGGAACACGTGTTCCAAGTATACTATATCAAATAAAAAACGATTTAAATAGATAAACAAAAACATTTATATATAACTAATGATATGCAATATATGTGCTGGCCGGGAGGCCTGTACTAGCTCAAGCTCTCCACTTGTTCCAATGGAAACGATGGGGTGAGAGGGTTTAGGCTATGCGGAACGGTGAGAAATGTGAGCGGAATGAGAAACTCCTCAGTGCCCCCAGTTATTCTGGACAGGTATGAGGATTTTGAGGAATATGCGCGAAGCGCGGCATTGGTTACGTACAAACCTGAGTTCTACAAGGGTCCTTTCTTAGATGACCCGGGACGAGTACGTCGTGTGACTTTCACTGCCATTGGTGTAAATATCAACGGTATTGTATTGAGCTTCATGTACAAGCTAGGTTATGATGACATGTATGATGCTACATTGGCCTGGGAAGACCAAGCTATTGCGATTGAAAACCAGATCATGGACATGGTGACACATCTGCAAGCTGAATGCGGTCTTGTTCAAGGGTCTCTTGCATCTCGTCCTACTATGGGAGAATCTCTTGCAATCAGACCATGATTTGATTAGAAAAAACATCACCGCTGCTTCACTGAACAAGAGGCTAGATAATGTCTAATCGGACAGCTTTATTTGATTCTCTCACCACATACTCTTGAATATCACTTTGAAAGGATGAATGACCTAGAGTGCCTGAGATTGAACCCGCAGACAAGATTGTACCCCGTATTCTGAAGCAGTACTCGGAGTCGCCACGAGGTTGGAGAGTGCTGAACACTCCCCTAGGCGAGATGCTTGTTGTTGGCCCTGATTCTGCCTTTCAACTCAAAATTATCCCCCTTAATCCTCAGGAGTTCACGGGTGCAGGCGCTGAGCTTCCGGAATCAAACAACGTGATTGATTCGATTAGGTCATCTCCCGAGTATGGATTACGTGGTTTGGTTCAAGCTGAACTCGAAGCAATTCTTGAATCCATGATCAATCCCACCGTGACGCCTAGTCCAATTGGTTCCATTATTAGACGGGACCCGCTATCACCTGATGAGATTGAGAAAAGCAATATCGACCACTTTCTGACAGGACCTGTTCTGACTAGACCTGATTTGAGTAGCATGGGTCCCGAAGTTCTGAGGATGAGAGAGTCTCTTGATAGGTCCGCCAATAAGGTATTCAGAAAACGATACCCGATGCGTGCTGGTATGTATTTCTAGAAGAGATGGCAAATTGCACTGGAATTATATCATTCTGGTCTTCGTATCAAATCCCAATGTGGAATGTCCGTATTAGGCACCGTACCCTTAGCTACTATTTCAAATCCAAAGTGTTGATAGAGTGACACATTGGATTCATTTTGAGCTTCGAGATAGCAATTTACCCCCTCAGAATTAAGATGATCCAGCATTGGCCGAATCAGTTTGCTTGCATACCCTTTTCCTTGAAATTCTGGACTAACACCGACTGGACCGAGATGCAGGTATGGTTTGATAGAATACTCTTCTCTTCTACTACTCGTGAATTGGTCTACATTCATCATATCCCTCAGTTTTGCAGATCCTACCTTTCTGAACAAGGTGAACCCCCCAATTCTCAAATCATTCAGGAGTGACCGATTTACATTTTCTGAGTGTTTCCAAATAGCAATGCCTTCAAACTTGGTCGAGGTTGCAAATACCTGACCATTCAGTAAACCCTGCTTCACACGATATTCCATGAAAACCGGAAGCTGTTCCTGTCGTTTCTTCGCATCAGGAAAGAAATATTCAGTCAATGGATCATTCCAGAACGAATGCACCAATGATTCGACAGCCAATTTCGTTTCGGCTTTTGAAACCCGAATCAAGTCAGCAAGAGTGATATTCACGATTTTCCCTCCAACTCTGCATTGCTACGACCGTAGAATCAGACAAATAAATCAACTGGCCTCATTGAGTATTTCTCATTCTGATTGTTCTAGTATTCAAGAATAATAATTAGTGGTGGGCCGCGCCGGATTTGAACCGGTCAGCGCTTCCTTGTTGCAATGCTTTATCTGCGTTCACTGTAGAATACAATCTGACCGTGGAATGGGTGTGAGACTTGCACTTCGAAAGGAGTGTAAATGATGAAGATAGCATGCAAGAGTATGTACGCCTGCGTCTTGCTATAAAGTGGTGTCAATATTTCATTAACAAAGTATGAATCATATTATGTATCATAGTATCTTCATACATTACCGAATCGTGGATAGGAGAAAATTGAAGAATGAATCAACAAAAAGTAGTAAGTTTACTTGCTGTGTTTCTAACAGTGATGCTATTGACACAAGCAGTTAGCGCAATTCGCGTTCCAATCGATCCCCCTGAACCAGGAATGACGCGAATAGTAGTGAGTTGGCTCGTCTTATTGCTCAAATAAGGAAGATACTGGATAATGACGAATACGGGGGATTATACGATACATTGGAGCATCTCAATCAAATATTCTCCCAGATGTTTTCTGACTACAAATACAAGACCTTCATCAGCACTCGGTATAGCCAAATCATGGGGGACCATCTTCATCTATTACTTGACATCGTTGGAGAGCCGCTTGCATCTCTTGAGGGAAAAATATCGAAAATATCTGGCCATGTCGGAGGTGGGGGAATTGAGAATCCCAGATTCCCAGAGGGCCAAGAGTTGGAGGAACTCTTCGCACGTATTATCGCGATAGTAATCAGTGACGGTCATCTTAGACCAAATGGAATCATCGAATACTCTGAACCAGACATGGAGAGAATTCGGACTATGGAGAATTATCTACAAGCATTTGGAGATATCAGATTGAATCCCGGATATATCGAGAAGGGCCGATACTATATTACACCTATATCAAACGTACTTGGAAACGCCTTGATCCATTTAGGTTTGACGACGGGTGACAAGACGATTCAAAATTCTGACTTATTTTCTTCATTTTTGAATATTTCTTGGCGCGCTTTATGCGCATTTTTCGAGGAGTTGATCCCTCAGGATGGTTCGGTAACGCCCATCAGTATTTCTTGTACACATACACTTGCCTTGCATCCCGGCGATAAAGAAGGAGCATTTGGTTCATCTCCACTTATTGGAAATGCAGAAGTAGAATTCATAAAAGGACATGGAAAACCCGGTAAGAAAAATGCCGTCTTGACAGTTAGTACACTGGTTGATTTGACCAAATCAGAAGACCCCGATGAAGCAAGAATCGCTAGAAAACTACTGAAAACAATTCTTGATAATCCAAACAAATTTATTAAATTTGAGAAACGAATGGCTGACAAAATTGGCGTCAAAACAAATACAGTACCTTATACTATCCGCTATCATTACAAATCAGGTAGGGTTTCTGTTGCTTGGTATATTACCACAGCTGGAGTATACCATGCAATCAAGATGGCTATGATAGCTCCATCAAACGATATTAAGAGGCGCCAAATAATGAGAGATGCAATTAGGAAACGACCCAAACTTGTTAAGAAAATTCTAGAAGAATTGAAGAGTGTAGGAATCCACATCAACAAATGGTGGATTCAAAAGCAGGAATAATGACATTGAAATCATATGGTGGGCCGGACGTGATTTGAACACGTGACCACCGCACTGTCAATGCGGTATCATAGCCGGGCTAGACCACCGGCCCATTGTACACTCTCCCGGCTGAATAGCAAATAAAAGGATTGTGTCAGAGCACAAAGAAATCAAAAATTCCCAGCGATCCCCGCACATTTGATTGCCCGCGGAAATCGAGAGCAAATGTCAATGCGGGATCAGTCGGCAATCCCGTTCGAATAGCGGGTCATAGCCGGGCTAGACCAGCGGCCCATGCAAAGTGCCTCGGGGTGCTTCCGATTTAAAACATTCCTACATATCCAGAAGTGTGTGGGCATAAAAGGGAAATTCATCCACAATATGGTATGAAAGGACTAGGGATGTGGTTCACCTTCAAGGATAGAACCATACTGAAAGCCCGGAGGAAGACTCATTCTTCTAAGGGGAAGTCCTCACCTTCCCAGAGGAAACCAGCCTCTAAAGGGGGGTCCGTGGCCGACTGCTATGACCAAACCTCACTCGTGGAGTTTGCGAGGAGTAAAGACCCTGCCATGGTAAATGCTGTGGAAGCACCGTCTGTAATCAAAAGCTCTGGTGCTTTTGATAAAATGCAGCGGACAGAAGCCGGGCCCCATCTGAGGAACGATGTTCCTGTGAAGAGGGGC
>JARGGA010000137.1 GCA_029210805.1 Candidatus Thorarchaeota archaeon | reverse complement strand
CTCATTGTATGTCTATAATAAATCCGTGGCGGCCTATACACCTATTCAAGATATTGAAGACGCTGAAAGTCTGGTTGTAGATTTCTTTGAATTGCACAACTACACGTTGCTACCTGATGCAATCTATGATGGGATAAATTTCTACGACTATCCTACGAATCCGATGTATACTGCACACTTCCATCAAGAAATCAATCAAACCTTGATTACCTTTAGTGAAACTCATTTTAGTATTGATGCAACTTATGGTATTATAGAGCACTTTACGTACAAATGGATTGTAGTAGAAAATCTTCCAATGAATCGAATTATCGCAGTTGATGAAATCCCAAGGATTGTGTTAGATAGCTTTAACGACAGCACTATGGCAAACGTATTAGATATTGAACTTCGATTGGAGCTGATTGATTTCAATCCGGATGCACCAGATTTTGTAATGCGCCTCGTATATAGGGCGAAGGTTGTTCGCTGGAATGCATATTTCTACTATATTGACGCGATATCCGGTGAGATTTTGAACAAAGAGGCACTATGGTCTAATGCACTTCTGATAGTATATTCTCCGTATTTCCAGATTGCAATCATGTTAGCTATAGCTTTAACGGCATCATTATTTTCGTATTATTTTCTTAGGAAAAGAAAACAGAGCCTAGAATAAAAAAAAGAGGTATTCCCATTTACTGGAAGCCTCATTCATACGTAACAAGTTCGAATCATTTCAGGATAGTTCGTTGAAATTGAAAGTGTACCATCCACCATGTCCATCTGTTTGCGTAAATACGATTAGATACTCTCTTGTTGATGTGTAGCTAACACTTTCCGTAACTGATGCTCCCGGTGAACTGCTAGATCCGCTACGAATACGGTACCAGTAGCTTCCAGATTTCCAGTAGTATACCTCCATTTTCACTTTGCATTCTGAGCTTACATATGCAACTATGTCTACGTCATGGTCGCCTACCACTGTTACTCTAAATGCATCAACGTCTAAACCCCATAAAGGCTCAGAAGCTACAGTATACCCCCAGCCAGTATCTCCAACATAGTGAGTATACCTCTGACTACTATAGCTGAAGCTTGGTGCAGTATCATATGCAGTTAATGCAAGATCCCCATCGCCGTGCAGCACAAAGAAATTCTGTAACATCCCTGTTTTTGCTCTGGCATATACTATGCTCTGAGTGAATGTTTTTCCATTTACAGCATAATCAAAGAAATACATAGCTGCATCCATCGCCCCGCTTGTTGAAACGTCATCTGCCCAACCGATGTAGCATCCACATCCACGCAGTATTGCATGGTATGCAACCGTATTTGGTCCCCAAAGTCCTCCTCCACAAGCAATAACAAAGAAAAGGTCGGTTGACACCGATGCAGGTAAATTGACCCAACTAAACCATTGTGGGGCATAAAGTGGCTCATCCCCACAACAGAGATAATTTGGACCGATTCCCCCTAAATAGGTGTACCATTGACCATGTCCCACGAAAAACACAACATCTCGAGTTGCAAGCGCAGCAGTAAGACCCAAGGCTACTGTATTGTATTCAAGGAGTGAATCGTAGTTATTGTGGCTCATTCTATCATGTATGGCATCTGCGGCCATATAACCCCACTGAGGATCATGAGGTTGCGGATCTGTAACAGAATAGAAATCCATTCCCATTTCGTGTGAAGATCCATAGGAAAGTAGTAAATCATTACCAATATACTCATTTTGATATGCATCCATCCAATGTTCATTGCCAGTATTTTTTTCTGTGAGAACCCATGCCATTCGAAATACGTTCGAAGCATATTTTTGCGAGGGTTTGACAATGGCTAACTCAGGATTGCATTCGAGTTCGATTTCGCTATGGGATAATTGATTGTACTGTGCAACTGCTTCAGATGCATCTGTCACCACATCTGGAAGATAGGAAATTTCGTTTAGTTCGCTACTAAAGGAGATGACTTCACCTGTTCGAGGATTAATTGTCATCGCTATGAAATCGCCAACAACACGGTAACTACTAACGAAATGGGTCATTACGACGTTCCATCCATTAGCATCTCTTGATGCTGATGATATCAAGTCCTAGACCAAAGTTCAAATGATTCTTATCTCTGATTTGCTGGGAAATGGTAAGAATACTTTTGTGCATGGTATCAAATTGGTTTTGGAACCATTCATTTACCGATGAATATGTAGTGTCCAGTAAAATGTCTTTTCGCAAATAGAAAAGAGTTTTTGAAACTGTATAGAGGTTGACAGCACAAGCAGTGTAACGAACCTGTTTTACTAAATGTGAGTACAAATTGTCCAAATTATCTAGGATGTCTAACACAATCGCCCTGATATGAACTGGATTCAGATTTCCAACACCATCTATTTCATCGCCTAACAGAACCACTCCGTTGTTAGTGCATTCCCAAAGGAAGAAATGATGAGGTCCATTCCAATATTTCCTAAACTCATTCATTGTTAGAATTTTGCCATCAAATAGTTCTCCCAGTCTATGTCTTGTGAGGGTCTTTTTCAAGGTCGGGACCAAGTTTTTCTTTGCTTTCTGGGTCGGCATCAGTAAAAGAACATCAAAATCACTTGATACCAGTACATCATCACCTACTCTTGACCCAAATAGAATTGCAGATTCACATTGATGCTTACGAGCTTCTTTGAGTACAATTGATAATAGGTCAGTTTTATCCGTGGATGGACCAATTTCAGTATTAGACACGCTCTTTCGTTCCTCGAATGTTCTAAGTAGTGGACGAAAAGGGGACACTCTGTTTAGTTGTCCCTTTTTCTGATTATTCTAAGAGAAGACGTTGAAACGGAGATCATATTCTCCTCCGGGTTGGTCTTGATCGGCACCATGAGATATCTTGATGTAGTAGGTTCCGGTTGCATAGAACCAACCAACATGTTCACCTTGATTAACATCACCGCTATCCGATGTGTAAAGCAAAGTCATTGCATTGTTATATACTTGCAATTTTGCATCTAGGCCATGTCTGGCAGCAACCCATAATTCTACCCTGTATGTATTTGTAATTGTGAACTTGAACCAGTCTATATCAGAAGCCCAAAGTCCGTGAAACTCATAATCCTCATCCGTTTCAGGACTTCCAACGAATGTTCCTAAATTCTCTGCGGTACCAGATGTTTCTCCTTGGGGATCTTCTTCTACCATTTCATAGTTTTTGTCGGATTCGTCTGCACAATCACGTTGCGCATAAGATTTGGTCGTTGTATCCATTTTGCCATAGGCATAGTTGTACGACTCTTCAAGGGAATGGCTAGTTACGGCATAATCAAAGAAGTACTCTGAAAATGCGTAGTTCTTATCCCATATAACATCTCCATCCCATCCAAACACATATTTAGCACCTTTGTCAATAAACTTGGCACAAAGGCTTTTCGAATAATCCGTATGTGTCGTAAACGACCTACAAGATGCTATGAATCCTAGCCTCATATTTGCAAGGCTATTCGTGACATCATTCGGAAACAATCCATCAGCAGGATCCAACCAATCAACATATGTCGAGAATCCACTCTGCATATTGGGTGCGGTACCTTCTGATGTTCCATGCCCTATGAAAAAGAAGACTCGTTGGGAATATAGTCTGTCTTTGATATCACTCTTCTCTACATCATCATCTTCGTAGTAGTATGTTGGATCTGTCGAGGTAGTAGAATAGAATAGACGACGATAAATCCTGTTGGCACAGTTGTACGTATTTTCCCCATTGTGTGACCATGACCCACTTTGCCAAATGCCGTCGATAACCTGTACACTTTTGTCATATGCATATTGTTCAATATTCAGAAGCTCGCAGGTCAATGCATCAAACCAATAGATGCCATCAGTTGAGTCAACAATCCACGCATATCTATGCCTACCTTCACATCTCACAATAGACAATTGTGGTTCAGAATGGTCCTGAGCGACTTTTCCGTCAGTTATTTCGAGAAATTGATAGAGAACCTCATCAATTGAAACCCCGATTCTATTTAGGTATCCAACGTTTCTCCAGTTTTTGTAGAATGAACGAATAGTACTTAGACCATGGTCAACAATTATTGACATGTAGTCACCCCTAACTGGAACACCTCCAATCTCATGATGCCAGTTTAGTTCCCAACCCATTTCTGTTCTGATTGCATCAGTTGCAACAGCATCGGACGGTAGAGATAACAGACCAGCTTTTGTCATCGCCTTTAGAAAATCATTGGCCACTGTTTCAGCCCTAGCTCTTGTATCAATAGACTCATCTGGGATAGTTCCATCCGTATCCCGAGGTGAATACAGCAAATTCACTATTTCACCGGATTCAACATCAAACTGAACAGTAAAAAGGTCCTTACTTTCAGTTCTCCATTCTAGATTCCATATCCTTTTTGCTGAAATCGAATCAATTGAAATTTCAAAAACTCGAAGATTGAGAGTCCGTTGAATTCCAATCAAAGTCGCAACATTAAGTCCACGTTCTTCCATATCATTCGACTCTCCAACATTAAATACGGAAGTTTGAGAAGACGCGAAGGAACTAATGAGGAGCAGCCACATTATCAAACCTGAGAAAAGAACAATTTGTTTTGGTTTTGTAACGTTCATAATATACCATTACCATATTTTTAAAGCGTGTTTCTTGATAGTATCCAATGTTCCTTTCGAAGTCTAATTTGTTCTTGAAATTCAAACGAGTGTGATCAACGTCCCTCGGTTGTCTACCACGCTATACTAATAATCATTGGAACATGTATTTATCTGTTCGCTTCCTCTGAATTGAACTGATAGAATAAAGGTCTACTTGACCAACAAACATCCACTTTCTAAAGGTCAAAGATTATATTCGAGTATCTAGTTGTTATATCTGGAGATTCGTAAAATCAATCAAGTGGGTTTGGAGATGGTGATTGATGGATTATGCTAATCCAAAGACATTTTTAATATTGGGAGTATTTTTGACAAGTTTTCTCATCCTATCACCATATACAACAATACCTGTGCTTGATTTATCGCAATCTTCCGACAATCCATCTATCGGACCTTATCTTGATTCTGTTTTCTTTGATAGTTATGAAGAGCCGGATAGACAAATTCAAGCCCTTTTAGACAATGATGCAGATTTGGTAGGAGATTTCATTGACCCCTTTTTCCGAAGTACACTAGAAGAAGCTGAATCAATAGATATACTTTCTACACCTTCGAATGCATACGGGCAACTTTTGTTAAACACAGCAAAGTACCCTCTAAATAACACATTCTTACGAAGAGCAATAGCCTTTGCATTGGATAAAGAGAGGTTCGTTAGTGAAGTGTGGGGGGGTGAAGCAGAACCACTTGACGTTGTCATTCCAAAAATGAACCCCTTTTCGGCAGAAAATCTTTTACCTTTTAATTACCACGATTCACAGATTGACATAGGAATCGAATTACTGAATGAAGCTGGTTTTATCGATATCAACTCGGATGGGTATCGTGAAGCACCTGATGGACAACCATTCTCCCTTGAACTGGTGAATGTTTTTGGCTCGTACCCCTACACCAGAATCTGTGAGATATCTGTCGAATCTATCAGAGCACTGGGAGTAAATTGTACACTTAGTCCAAGTAACTTTGGTATTATTGATACACTCTATTTTCATGGTGATTATGATATAGCTTTCTTGGAATCATCGTTTTCCAGTCTTGATATTACTTGGCTTGCATACGAGTTCTGGTCGGAATATGCAGAAATGCCATACCGGAACCCTTCAAATTTCAGGAACTCGACGTTTGATTCAGCACGACAACTATTTCTATATTCCACAGATTACAATCAGGTCTATCAGGCATCGCTCGAAATGCAAGAAATCATAGCATATGAATGTCCTGTCATCGTTTGCTATGAAGAGAATGTCCTATCCGCCTATCGAACGGATGTATTTGAGGAGTTTGTTAGTGATACTCAGTATGGAGCTGCATGTTGGTGGAGTAGCTATAGATGCCACTTGGAGTCTTCACCATACATAACTGGTGGATCTTTGCGTTGGGCACTAGATGAGCTGCCGGATTCTTTGAATTTCCTATTTCCACTCCCACATATGTCCAATAAGATGGTTCAGCATCTTTGGGGGTCGCTACTTGTGAGAAACCACAATGGCAATCTTGTCTCTTGGTTTGCGACTTCTTACCAGATTGAAACCCATGAGGATAATTCAAACGTTACAGAAGGATTTACCAGACTAACTTTCGAGATTGATTCAGCCATTCATTGGAGTGACGGTCAAGTTTTAGACGCGGATGATGTGGTTTTCACTATTAACTATCTCAAACAAGCAAACAGCAGTAGATTTTCATCCATTTTGCAGAACGTCACTCAGGTATACAATCAATCTCAGTTCATCATTGTCCTTGAGTTTGACTTCGAATCATATTGGCATCTCGAAAACATAGGACTAATTCCAATCTTGCCAACGCAGATATTCAGCGCGGTTGAAGTTGAAGAATGGGATACCTTTGAACCTGTTTCCACGTTTGAAACGATACCTGTATCAGGTCCTTTCAATATCTCCATCTACGAAGTTGGCAATTATTGTAGGATGATGCGCAATCCATTGTTCTTTAACTTACCAGTTTCCGAAACTGATACTGAACCAGATATGTTCTATCTTCCCTTCCTTGCTGCCATACCTATTGTTCTTTCAACGTTTATTGGTTTAGAGATCATAAGAAGACGTCGACTTGAGGCAAATGCCAACGTTCACCAATTTCCATGAAACTTTAGGAAACAACGTTCCCATATTTGAACTGGCGTGGTGCTCGGCCGTGAGAAGTTTGCAGATGCCATAAAGAGAGCTGCATTCCCTGGTATGATGAGCAACCATCACCTGCACAATGTGGCAGGTCTAGCTGTTGCTTTTGCCGAGATGATGGAGTTCGGGAAGGACTACACAGGTCAGATTCTCAAGAACTCTAAGGCTTTGGCTCAATCACTTCATGAATGTGGATTCAAAGTCATTGCTGAACACAAAGGATTCACAGAGTCGCATACAATCCTTGTCGATATCACCGAAACACCTCTTCATCATGGCAATGTGGTTGAAGAAACATTAGAAGACGCAAATATCATCATCAACCGCAATCTACTGCCTTGGGATAAGAAAAGAGGTCGTGACTACAAAACTCCCGGTGGTATTCGATTGGGGACGAGCGAAACAACTCGATTAGGTATGAAAGAATCCGAGATGGATGCCATTGCTGAATTCATCACTCGGATCGTCATGAAAGAGGAAGACGTCAGGAAGGTAGCTGCAGACGTTTCGGAATTCAAGAAGGACTATCAGAAAGTTCACTATGCCTTTGATACTGAAACGGATGCCTATGCACATCTTCGATTCAGATAAGAGCCCATCAAGTGATGGGTTCGCCCCTTTCGGGGTGTATACAATGGATATTGAAGAAGCTCAAGACCTCATTCGACGAATCTACTTGGAGAGAGATAAAGAAAGAGGGATGGAACGGACTCTCTTGAGAACGTTTCAGGAACTCGCAGAACTGAGTGATGCAATAGCTAAAGAGAAACTCACGGAAGAGATTGAAGCTGAGGTGGCTGATGTCTTTGCGTGGGTCATCTCTATTGCGAATCTTTTAGAGATGGATCTTGGTAAAACACTCCTTAGAAAGTACAACAATGCATGCTCACGGTGTGGAAAGGTTCCCTGTGAGTGTATTGATACTCGATAGTGATTTTCTGGATTCGGAGCAAAGAATCATATCAGGACATTTATTGACCAGTCAAAAGGATTAAAAGCTCAGTGCGTCGAGTGAGCCCAGTCTAAGGAGACAGACCAAATGCCTAAGACCACAAAGAAACGAAGGAAGAAGAAAGGTGAAGGCCCAATGCCATCTGGCGGTGCAGGCCTTATCAGATTCTTTGAAGATGAAACTCCAGGAATCAAGATAGGTCCGACTATGGTAGTGGTCATGTCTGCCATTATGATTGTAGCCGTGATTCTCGGACATATCTGGCCTTCTATCATAGGAATGCTATGAATTGATTTTCATGGATATGCCTTAAAGATTATAAAGAGTTCAAGGTCGATACCCTCAGCCCTTAGTCGGTGATTCACAATGCAAATAGCTAATCAACTCAACAAGTATTGTCCTCG
>JARGGA010000136.1 GCA_029210805.1 Candidatus Thorarchaeota archaeon | reverse complement strand
CTCAATTGGACCAGCTCCCATGTATTCTGGACCTTCCCGACACTCAGAAACCTTCTCTGCAGAACCAAGAATGGCGTTGCTATCCCTCTGGGTCCTGAAGCATATTGAAGAACAAGAATTCCTCAAGAAGAACGCTGAGCATGGTGAATATTTCATGAAACAGCTGAATGAGCTCAAGGACAAGCATGAGATCGTTGGGGACGTCAGAGGAATGGGTTTGATGATTGGTATTGAATTTGTCAAAGATAAGAAATCCAAGATAAAGAACCCACTTGTTAGAGATCGAATTGTAAAGAATGCAGTTCAGAAGCAAAATCTATGGTTGCTTGGCGCAGGTCAGAACGTTATTCGTTTTACTCCAAGTTACGTCATCACAAACGATGACATTGACGAAGCTGTTCGACGCCTAGACAAGGCAATCAGTGAAGAATCGCAATAATAGCACGTAGAAAAAAGAGTTTGACACTCATGTCCATCTGTTTCAAAGGCATGAGTGATCAAATACACTATTTGATTAGCAGTAGGATTGCTCCAATGATAACCAGAATTCCAGCTAAGTCAGTTCCGAAGATGATCATTAGGATTCCGAAAATGATGTAGAGAATCCAGTTGTTGTCAAACTTCAATGCTGGGATATTTATGATGCCACTTGTTGCAAGGACTATCAATCCAAGCAATATTTGGATTATTCCATAAACTAGGGGTCCTAAAGCTCCCAGAATATTTAGAGTAACGAGAGCGAATCCCATTCCTGCCATTGTGAGGACTCCAAACAGAATTCCTAGAATTCCTCCGAGGAGGAACATCCACTTTGCGATTTCTTTCATATCCGCCATGGTTTTCACCAATTATTTGATTAGTTCACCCTTTTGGGAATCCACGCAAAATCCAAGTCGAAATTGGAATCTCCGCGCGAGAGGCATATTTGCCTTGAAAAAGGGCTGGTCTTAACCGTAGTTAATCCCCTATATAATATAATGGGAATGTACCATTGTTAATTCGTCATATGCCGAACTTGCGCGCCAAGAGGCTTTAAATGACATAACCTCATAGTCCAGTCGATTGTTCAAGTTGGTTCGGAGAGATATTCTATCTTGACAACGGTAAGTGACGATTCCCACGACTACGAGCTCGAATTCTTTGGTGATATCTCTCCTGACCTAACCATTCCCGATTTATCCCGCATTCTCATCATAAGCAAAGACCAGTCGTATCTGACTCATGGGATACACAAGTTTCCTGCAAAGTTCTTCCCGGAGCTTCCTAGATACCTGATCCGAAGGTATTCAGTAAAAGGTGGTTCTGTTCTGGATCCAATGTGCGGAAGTGGTACTGTTGTTCTTGAATCCCTCCTATCAGGAAGAGCAGCAATAGGCGTCGATGTTGATCCGATGGCACAATTAATTACTCGTGTGAAGACCCAGTCACTCCCCCATAATGAGCTAGATTCCCACGCAAACGACCTCTTAGATTGGATTGATCATACTTCTGTCTATCCTTCAATTCCGGAGTTCAATTATCGCGACAATTGGTTTCAACCATTTGTACTCCATGAACTTGGAATAATCAGTGATGCAATTAATCACTTTTCATCAAGTGGTCTATTACCTGAATTTTGTGATTTTTTTAGAGTAATCTTCTCATCCATCATCAGAGAAGTATCGAATGCTGATCCACATTGTACTCGTACAGTGATTAGGAAGAAATCGATTAGAAAAATCTCAGCAGGCGAAACAATCTTCAAATTCAGAGATGCATTGACCAAACAGATAAACGCAATGTCAGAATTAACAGCTTCTCTTGGAATGATTGAACCAAAAGAAGTTGTCCTTAAGCATGAGTCCGCAACCGCTATGACGATTGAGAACTCTTCCATTGACCTTGCAGTTACATCGCCTCCGTACATCAATGCGGTTGATTATCCGAGAACACATCAATTGGAAATGTATTGGCTTGGAATGATTGGTGATGGTCCGTTATCAAACATGAAACGAAATTACATCGGTACTGAAACAGTTTACAAGCGTGAGTACGAAATGCTGCAATACTCTAGCCTTTCAACTCTTGATCCATTATTAGAGAAGATTTTCGAAAGCGACCCCAGAAGATCATTCATTGTCTTCAAGTTCTTTGAAGATATGAAAAAGCAGCTCATCGAAACCCTCCGCGTGCTTCGTCCTGGTGCAAGGTATTGTCTGGCAATCGGCAGCAATCTAATTCGAGGCATTCCCGTGCACTCCCATGAAATTCTTTCTGAAATGGCAACATCTTCTGAGGTCGGATTCCATCTGGAAAGGAGTTTCTTCTCTGGGCTTATTCGTCACTTCATTAGAATCCCTCGCAAAGAACGGATGCTTGGAGAATGGGTGCTGATTCTACGAAAGCCCGAGTATTGATTACGACCTTACGAAAGACCTCATCTCTTTCATTACGTCTATTTGTTGTTGCATTGAGGCTATTAATCCCGATGGAACATCTAGGGAGTGGTTCCCTCTGATGACAGTGTATAGTGTGCTTCTACCAACTTCAATAATTTTGGCCAATGTTTCATCACTATAGAGAGGATCATCAGTTCCGATTACAATAAGCGATTTTCCTTGATGTGCCATCATCTGGTCTACAAGCGAGTCTTGCTTTAGGATGGGTGTCAGCCAGACAATCTTGCATTTCTGTATCTCCTCAATCTTCTGAACGAGATAGCCTATCTGGAGAGCACCCAGTGATTTGCCAATAAGGACTGAGAGGACATGGTCTTCCAGTTGTTGAACTGCATCGAAGACTGCCTGTGCATCTCCGAACATCCATTTGGTCCTCTCCTCGCTTGATATTGTCATAAAATTCTCTTTGTGCGAGTATCTTGTATCCACACTTAGCACACTATGACCTGCTTCGAGAAGTACTCCAGTGCTATAGTACATCAATGGCATATCTGCATTATAGTGAAGTCCTGGAAAAACAATTGAAATTGGACTTGGCCCCTTCTTCTGTCTGAGAAGGCTATTCCAGATTTTCTTACCATCATAGCTAGGGATATCAAGAGTTTCCAACTCAAACGTCATATTCTCACCCACCAAATCTATCGTCCAAGTTGCTCCTCTTATGGATTCCGTTTTGATTGAAAGCGAACGCTTATCAGTAAATCCTACAATCTCAGTCAAAACTTAATGGAGGTACAAAGTCTATGGCAACAACTCTCAGGTGGGATCATGTTTGTCCAACGCTCATTCTTGGCTTTACCTCCCAGTGCAAAATTCCTTTACGTGCTTCTTAAGAACCGACGCCGGATGTCCCGGCAGGATCTGATTAGCACCACATTTCTTCCACCTCGAACAGTCAACTATGGTCTTAGTCGATTAAAGGACCTAGGACTGATTCAGGAGGAGGAACATGAGGATGACGCCAGGGAGCGTATCTATGAGCTGACATCAGCTCCAATGTAGCCGGGCAGACGGAGACCTACCTTGGGATATTCCTGAGAGAGGTCTCTTCCCCATTCCAAAACCCTCATAATGAAATGCAGTTGAAATCAGAAATCAGTCAGGATTAATGGTGAGTTCAATGAGCTTCTACGACAAAGCAGGAGTTAGCGAAATCGGAGAAAATAAACGAACCCATTTCAGCAGCGATATCAACACGTCTACTGTAGATGCCGATGTCATTCTTATGGGCTGGGTTCATATTCTGCGTGATAAAGGAAAAATCATGTTCTTGGTTCTCCGAGATGAGCGTGGAACCGTTCAGATTGTGCTTCCTCAAAAGAAGGTCAGTGCTGGCGTCTTCGATACTGCTCGCCAACTAAAACCAGAGATGGCCATTGCGGTTCACGGAAAGGTTGTTGGAACAAATCAAGCTGCAAGTGGAGCTGAAATTTTACCCACTCAAATAATTCTCCTTAACACTTCTGAAAGGCTTCCCATTGACGTTGTAGAAGGCAAAACCGATATTGATCTTGATACTCGTCTAAATCATAGAATTCTAGATTTGAGGAAACCCACAGTCAATGCAATCTTTAGAATTCAACACTCTCTTGTTCGATTTGCGAGAGAATACCTTGAGCAAAGCAATTTCGTTGAGATTCATACTCCCAAATTAGTTGCTGAGGCTACTGAAGGTGGAGCGAATCTATTCGAGGTCAAGTACTTTGAACGAAGAGCCTACCTTGCCCAGAGCCCTCAATTCTACAAGCAGCTAATGCTACTAGCAGGATTCGGTCGCGTGTTTGAGATTGCCCCAGTCTTTCGGGCTGAGAAGCACAACACACGTCGCCATGTCAATGAATACACATCATTCGACTTTGAGATGGCTTGGATAAGTGGTGTTGAAGATGTAATGAAGATGGAAGAACAGATGCTCCATCACTCTTTTACGAAGACCAAGGAACAAGCTGCTGCTGAACTTGAATTACTTGAAGTAGATCTTGTTGTTCCCAAACTTCCCTTCAAACGTGTGAAATATGCCGATGCCATAGGATTGCTCAACGAAGCTGGTAAGGATTTAGCTGTTACCGACGACATTGACCCCGAAGGTGAGCGGCTTCTAGGAGAGATTTTCCCAGAGAAATATGGCACTGATATGGTGTTCATCACACATTATCCACTAGATTTACGACCAGCATATACTATGCCAAGTATGACTGATGATGGTATGACAGAGAGCTTCGACCTGACCTACAAGGGAATGGAGATAACAACAGGAGGCCAACGTATTCACCTCTACGACCTTTTGGTTGAACGTTTCAAGGCAAAGGGATTCGACCCCGATGCATTCAGTTTCTACTTGGATCCATTCAAATATGGTGCTCCTCCACACGGTGGACTCGGTTTAGGTGTAGAAAGGCTAACCATGCAACTTCTCGGAATTGAAAACATCAGAGAAGCAACGTTACTCCCAAGAGATAGAGACCGGTTGACACCCTGATTGCCACGTGGATAATACTCTCTCTTAAAGGAGATACTGAGAGTTCTATATTGCCAGTTAGTGGTATCTATATAATATCCAAGGAAGGCGACCCATGTACGAAAGCATCGAATCCGAACTCTTCGCCTCGATTGCGACCCTAGACCAGCTGAAGAAAATGTACGACCTTGGAGCTGTTGAAATTAGGTCCTATCAGCGAGAATCAGAAGCCTTGGTTTATGAAGTAAAATCTCAGATAGAAGAATTACGACGAATGGGTCTCGATATTGCTTCATTTCTTGATAACGAACGAATTACTGAGAATTTTCCAGATGCATCGAGTCTACTCAGTCTCTTTGAGCGAAGACCTCAGTCTGCCTTGAATGGTCTTACTTTAGACGAGTACTTTGATCAATTGGGTTTGGCAATTCTTGATGTGGCTACTATTCATGCATCTAAGGGTTTAATGGGTCTCGCCGAGCTTATCGTCGAAGTCGTCAAACGAGTACCACAATTCAAGTCTGTAAGCTATAATGATGTAATTGAAGCCGTTAACCGGGTTTCTGAACATGGACTCATCCCTGGGATACGAAATCTCAGAGGCGGAGTCAAGGTAGTGGAATTAAGACCGCTTGAACTGCGGCGCGACCAAGCAGATGTAGTGAATCTTGCGGCAGTCAAAGGTTATACTTCTGTTGAAGAGATTATGATGGAACTCAAATGGTCTGAAGAACATGCGCGTCAGGTGTTAAGCAGTCTTGTTGAGGTAGGGATGGCCGTTGCCGATATTCGGTTCAGTACTGGTGGAAGATATTACTTTCCAGGGCTTCGCTCCCGCAATTCTCAGGATTCTGATATGCCGCCGAGTAACGACAGACGATATAGTGATTCTTCCTGAGAACGTCATCTATATTTCGATTCGAATAGCATACAGCTTCTTATCAATCCACGTTGCAAGACCTTTCTCTACAATGAAACCAAGTACAATGCCAATATCTCGTTCAGGTAACTGTGCAAAATCTTCTCCTGATTCTTGAATAACTATGGATTTCAAATCGAGGGATAGATTACCTGTATTGATTGCCCATTCATACACCATGTCGGCCCATTCTTCTAATGGCCTCCAATAGACTCTTAATTGACGTCTGGAACGGTCAAGCCAGTCTGCAACTTCTTTCTCCACAAGAGCATCGCCTATCATTCTAAAGGCATCTACTTTTCCAAGCATATCACTAAATGGCATCTCCTTGAGGAATATTGAAATTGAGAGTACATGAACCCCCTTTGATTGGGTCCACTCAAGAAGGAAGTCTCCCCATTCGTGAGCCCATAGCACTTTGTCCTCATCTCGAGGGGGAATACTGTACATCCATTCCGATTGAGAGGCATCTCCCCACTGTGGTAGTAGGATTTCTGATTCCGCTTCTGGAAGAACCTCTACAGCATCAGTCGTTGTTTGCTGCTGTATTGATTCAGACTCCATTTCAGCTGCACGAATAATGACCTCTGGTCTGTGGGCTTTTCTTTCTCTCTCAATGACCATTGGTTCTGCTTCAGATAGTGTTTCAGTTGGCGTGACTTCTATTTCAGGTTCGGTTTCAGCCTTGGTTTTTTCCTTCTTCTCCCTTCGTTTCTCTTTAACACCCAAAACCTAGGAACCCTCCTCGGCCCAATCTGTGTATTTCTTGAGATCCTCAGGTGATGTGGCTGGCCTAATGTTCTCTATGGCTCTAAGAAAGTCCTCTCTTGATACAGCTCGTAGCTCGACGATTTCTTCTTCCTCTTCCATCCTCCCTGAAACTTGGAGGTCTCGAATTGGCTCCATGGCTGCTTCACGACAAACGATACTCAGGTCTCTTCCACTATATCCTTCACTAAGGTCTGCTAGCTCATTATAGTCCACATCAGGGGCAATTTCAACGTCTTCCATGTGAATTTGGAAGATTCTATTGCGTGCTATTGTATCTGGTAATGGGACCTGTATTCGTTTCTCGAATCGTGATCGAAGTGCAAAATCCAACTCCCAAGGGAGATTGGTTGCGCCGATAACAGTAACACGGTCTTCAGCATCACTTGCCAAACCTTGCATCTCAGTAAGAAGTTGGGTCTTCATCCGTCTTTCGCCGCCAACATCGTCGCCGGATCGAGCAACACCTACTGAATCAAGTTCATCGATGAATATTATTGCAGGCTGATTTCTCCTTGCCATCTCAAAGAGGCTCGCAACAAGCCGTTCTGACTCGCCAAGCCATTTACTAACAATATTAGCAGCAGACACATTGAAGAACGTAGCTTTGATTTCGGATGCAACTGCTTTAGCAATTAGGGTCTTTCCGCATCCTGCGGGACCGTAGAATAGAATTCCTCTCCAGGGCTGTCTGGCTTTCCCCTTGAATAGCTCAGGATGCTTCATTGGAGCAACAATTGCATCGTTGATAGCCTGTTTTGCATCTTTAAGACCCGCGACCTCTGACATCTTCACATTGGGCTTCTCAGAGATGATAGTATCTTCAACCATCTCTCGTAATTTCTTTGAATCTTCATCCTCACCTGTTATGGCCTCTGCTCTCTTATCCACACTGGTTGTACTGGTATGCGCCGTATCGCTTCTGATAGGCGTACTAAGACCTTCTACAGAGTCACTTGACATCTTCTTTATTCCTGAGATGAAGCGTACTCTATCAACGCATTCTTGCGCTCTCTTCAAATAGTGCTTCCGAACAGATGGTAAAGCGGAAGAATTAGAGAGTTTGATGAGTATTTTGCTGGCTTTCAGATAGTGCTGACAAGCCTCCTTCTTCATTCCTCTGTTATCAAGATCGATAGCTCGATCTAATAGATTCTTTAGACCTTGGTCGATTCGGTCAGCACCGTTTCCTGACATTTTCCCTCACGTTGGCTTTGGATTGTATGCTGTTAAGAACTTCGGTGTTATTTGGGTTTGACATTAAAAGCATATATTGGGTTTCAAGGATATACAAAAAACAGGTAGAAATTGTGGTAGATTCAGAGGGAGCAGTACAAAAGTCTTTTTGCGTATGGTGCGGTAAGAGAATTGCGAAGGGATATCATGGGGACTCAAAATCCCTCTTCATGAAACGATATAGATTCTATTGTAGTATAAAATGCAAAGAAGCAGATTCTCTACCTGATTGGGCATGTTTCCCTGTGCTGCTGATTCCCTTCCAAATCTTTCTTGTGATTTTTATGATTACCACTGGTCGATTCACAGAATATATCCTTCAAGATATT
>JARGGA010000135.1 GCA_029210805.1 Candidatus Thorarchaeota archaeon | reverse complement strand
TACCAAGCTTGCTACAAAAGCAGGGATCGCAATCAAACTTGCAAAGCAATCACTAAATAATGCATGGGAGATTCCACTCGCGAAGAATCTTCAGTATGAAGTTGATGTGTTCTGCGAGACCTTCGATACCGAAGATAAGGATGAAGGAGTTGACGCATTCCTGAACAAGAGGGATGCAACCTTCAAACACAAATAACAAAATTGATGGATTCTCCCCCAGGGAGATCCATTTCCACTTTCTACACAATTTTGATTCTCTCGCCATCAAACTCAGCGATTCCCCTCTTAGCCATATCTTCAATATGTTTGATGAGCATGTATTCCTCAAATATCAGATATGCGTCATATGGAATCCTTGGATAGATTGTGGGAACCTTGGAGAGGAGTTCAATCGTATTCTTTCCTTCCTTGACAAGTTTGATGATCCTTTGTTCCCTAGTGTCAAATACTTTCAGATATTCCTTGAGTCTGGTATCCAAATTCTCAGATACAGGGTCAATTAGATGACTGCTTATACCCACACTGGGTTCAAGTTCAATTACCTTTGAAATGGACTCTCGAAATTTTGAAAGTTCGCTTACTAGGTTTCCATACCATGGACCGAATCTAGTGAGGTCGATATCCACTAGCATCAGAATCTCTTTTCCGTTGATTCCAAAGATGGTGTGGTCTTCTGTATGTCCAGGTGAATGTAATGGGATCAGTTGTGTATCTCCGATAGTGATTGTTTCTCCATCTTTGAAATGTCCAGTTACACGATAATCTGCAATAACATAAGGCATCCGCATGGCTATCATTTCTCTCCATCGTTCGTAATACCTGTGTCCCTTAATTCCATAGAACTCAACAGTGCCGTCAAGTGTTTCAATCCCCTTCTGTGCAAGGGGATGACAGATGATATCGCAGTCGGAAATTCTCTGTATCTCCGCTGCATGTCCTTTATGATCCACATGAAAATGAGTCAAGATTATTTGGGTGATATCCGTGATTTTGCGACCAATGTGTCTAACGGTCGCTGTAATATTTTCTATACTTGCTCCGGCATCAAGAAGTGTTAATTGCTTATCATTAATTAGCAAGCAATTCGCTTCAGGAAAACGTGCATTGTTCATTCCACGTATTAGATGAACATCGGGTTGGATTTCTATATGAGGAGAATAAGCATCTGACATTTCAATGGCATGTAGACTGGCCGTATGATAACTCTGTCGGGAGATAACCTCTTTCTTACAATGTGAGTGAATTGGAAGTGTGGTTTCTGTAGAAATTTGTGTACGTAGGACTTGCTTTCTCACACGACACTCGTTGCTCTTACATGATTGTAGAGGCTGCCATGAGCAGTGCGAGCTCGTTGGGAACCTCGGGAGCAACGGACCTAAAGCTAACGTGTAATTTCCCTGGCCCCCGGATTCCCGTGAGTAGTATACTTAATCTTCGCCACATTCTGATGTGCCCTAAATCCAAGACGAGTTGTCCTCTGTCATCCACCAGTCATAGAGGTCTGTGTCGAAACAAATCCGGTGTGCAGAATATCAAACATTGACCGTCTGCTACAACAGAGTCAATCCAGAGAGCCTCTTAGATGGACACATCGAATGAAAATCGCAATGGCTGTGTCCCTTGTGACGGCTTTTGGGTTATATATCGTGATGATTGGTCTGCAATTGTGGGAACCCAGTCGACTACTGTCCTGGTTTGTCATCACCAGTGTGTCTGGTATCTTGCTCTACTACCTCTACAAGTTTAATCCCCCCAATCTCTTGAGAGCAATTTGGATTGTGGGACACGCATGCCTCTTTGCAATGGGTGGTTTTATTCTGTATGGAGTCTTCTTGGTGCCATTTTTTAACTCTGTCTTTTCCCTCTCACCCGACATCTCATACCGCATTTTCGCCATGCTCGTGTCTTGGATTGTCATTGGGTCTTGTATTGTGATAGGTGGCATCTTGGGTGATTGCCTTGGAAAGAAACGGGACTACAGACCCTACATGTTGTAGACAGGTGAAGCAAAATGGATCGAATAGAAACAGGATCGGAAGTTCATTCCACATCAATTAACGATGATGATGAAACAGGAACACTGCATGAGATGGTCACAGTTTGGGCTGAACAACCGTGGGATGGAGTCCAATACAAACGCATTGCGGAGAGTCTTTGGAACTCCATTGAGGACCTGACTCTCATTGAAGGACCATACGGGATGTCTGTAACATTGCTTGAGTCATGTATTGTTGATTCTGTAGAAGGAATTGATGCGGGTCTATTCCAAGCGGAACAAGCTGTAAACAACCTGAAGAAGCTTCTAGAGACTGATGACTTCGTTGAGGGTGCCAGAATCATAGAAGTCTATGTCAAAACAAATCCCGTTTGCAGAATATCAAATGCAAACCAGCTGTTACACAATAACCAATCAATTGACTATCGGAAACCTAAATGGTGGACTCGAAGTGTTCGGAGCTACTGGATTATCATGGGGGCCGTTTCTTTTGTTTCAATGATTATTATTTACGGTCTGATGATAAACCTTGGACTATGGCTGCCTGAATATCTCATTCTATCCATAACAATAGGTCCACCAATGTACGCTCTGAGTTACTATATGCGAACAATATTGACTAAGAGAAGATGGCGCGCAGTTTACATCATACTTGGAGCAGGGGGTATCGGTTTCTGGTTCTTGGCTTGGCCGATGGTGCTCCTCTTCGGTCCAACCATTCGATTGATGCCTGTCTGGCTACGCTTCCCCGTCACGATGATCATGCCCCCGGTTGTCGGAGCGTATATTGGCGATAGGCTTGGGAAACGTCGGGACTACCTGTCCTATATGTAGTATCATGGTTGTAGAGTATTTTCGAGGAATAATCTGAACGACTAACATGGCGTCCTAGCCTGTCGGGAGATTCATATTGTGCCATGCTATCTAGAATTAGCCGCTAGTAGCATCAGGTGATTTGATTGAGCAATCGGATTTTCGCAATCTTTGATATAGGCACCACTGGAACACGGTCTGTTCTTGTGGATGAAGAAGGAAGAGAACTTAGTAAGGCATACGAAGAATACCCTCCATTGCCCCGGGATGTTGGGATTCATGAACAACTAACAGATACCTATTGGCGAACTGCTTGCAACACCATGCAAAGAGCTCTGACAATCACCGATGACGGAGCTGAAGCTGTTGTCGGAGTTGTGGTTGCAACAACGCGGGATTGCGTCACACCAATTGATAAGAAAGGAATCCCTCTGGCACCTACCGTGACATGGGTTGACAATCGTTCAACTCAGAAAAGCAAGGATATGGCTGAGGATATTGGACCTAGGAAGACTGTGAACAAAATAATGTGGTTCATTGAAAACCGGCCTCAACTATTCAATGATGCATACAAATTCATCCATCTTGATGCATTCATCAACGACCGACTATGCGGTGCAATGGTAAGTGAACCCGCGAACGCCAGGTTTGGACCAATTGATCATGAGACTCTCAAATGGTCAGAGGAACTCTGTGAATCAACAGGAATCCCGGTTGACAAGTTGGTTGACATCGTGAATCCGGGAAGTGTGATTGGAGAGATTTCCAGTGAAGCCTCCAAGTCAACAGGTTTGCGAAAAGGGACACTAGTTGTTATGGGGAGCGGAGATCAGCAATGCTCGGCACTTGGTACTGGGACCATTGAAACCGGTGTAGTCAAAGCAACAACGGGTACTGGTACTTTCATCATAACACATACTGATGAGCACATGGAAGACCCCTATGTTATGTTCTCCAATCCCTCTGCTATTTCTGGAAAATGGATTTTGGAGGGAGTGGTCCCTGGCACTGGATTAGCATACAAGTGGTATCGAGATCAATACTGCGAATCTGAGATGGCTCTTGCTGCACGGACTGACCGCGATGTGTATGAGATCATCGAGTCCTCCGCTGCAACAATTCCTGCAGGAAGCGATGGATTAGTCATATTTCCATTTATGGCCTACAACAAAGGCATATTCTACAATCTCGGTTTTGGTCACACCAAAGCCCATGTTGCCAGGGCAATTATGGAAGCAAATGGATACGGTATCCGAATGTATATTGAGATGATGGAAGGAATGCTTGACATAGAGTTTGATGAACTAAGAATAGACGGTGGTGGAGCAAATTCCCCTCTATGGCGTCAAATTCAAGCAGACTGCTCGAACAAGACAGTTCTTCTTCCCAAATCAAAAGATTCCACGGTTATTGGTGCTGCAATGCTTGGTACTGTGGGAACAGGGGTTTATGGTAGCTACGAAGAAGCCGTTTCAAATATGTTCAGTGTTGAAGAACGTAGGGAACCGATTCCTGAGAACCATGCTGTGTATGAAAAACAGTATACAATTTACAACAAACTTCTGATCGCTGAACTTGCAGAGCTGATTAATCTGACTTCCTAGGGGTTGATGCTCTGAATCATGATTCCGAAACCCTTGTATTGAGGTGAGGTCCGATTGTGTTGTCTAGTCAATTTCTTATGGCTATCACATGAAAATGACAGAAGGAGTATGAGAATTACTTGACTGATTTCGATGTCGTTGTTATAGGCGGTGGCAGCACTGGTACTGCGGTGGCCCGTGATTGTGCAATGCGTGGTCTGAAAACCCTGCTTCTGGAACGCGATGATATTGCATCTGCTACAGTTGGTACATGTGCTGGTATGATCAGTTCAGGTTTCAAGTACTACAATGAGCCAGAGATAATGGATATGTGTTCTGAAGAAGTGACACATTTCAGACATATCGCTAAGCACATTGTGACGAAGAATCCAATCCTGTTCCCTCTATTGGATCTAAGTGACTTCTCTTCAACCGAAGGCACTAGTGGCGTTGACGAATATTCGAAGCGAGTCGAAGAACGAGGAGTGCCTCCTTTCCTATTCATTACTCATGAGGCTTCCCTCGAACTTGAACCGATGCTTAACCCCGATGTGATAGGCAGCGGATACATTGAGGAATATTTCATTGATCCTTTCCGGCTCTGCATGCTTCAAGCTATAGACGCGATAAACCATGGTGCAACCATCAAAACGTATTGTGAAGTAACTGATATGGTATCTAATAATGACGATGGCACCAAAGTTGTTTTCTTTAATCGGATAACTGGTGAGATAGAACAGACAAGCGGGAAGATAATCATCAATGCTTCAGGTCCATGGGCTTCAATAATAGCTAGAGATGCAGGATTTTCTCTAAATCTACGGCTGAATAAGGGTGGCCACGTAATCCTCGATCGCAGAGTAGTAAATGTTGGATTACATACGAGAGCTCTCGATCGCAGATGGGTCTACATGTATCCTCATGAAAACACGACTCTCATCGGTACTACCGCATTAGACACATGGGAAGATCCTGATGAACTTGTAACCTCTCAAGATGAAATCGAATACTTGCTGAAAAGCTTCGAACTGATTGTTCCATCAATCAAAGAGGCTCGGATAATTAGGACTATGGAAGGAGTCCGACCAATGGCACCTATATGGAAGGTTCCCGAAGGTGAAGTCACTAGGGGCTATGAAATAGTCGATCACGAATCTGAGGGTGCATCAGGCTTTCTCAGCTTCATTGGAGGAAAGCTTGTCATGTGCCGTCACATGGCAGAAGCCGTTACTGACATCGCCTGCAAGAAACTTGGAGTTGATGTAGAGTGTGAAACACATCTAAAGCCACTTCCAGGGAATGATGATGATGTGGATATTCTTGTTCTCGCAAAGGAATACAAAGTTTCTCAACATGCACTTGAACGCTTACGTGCAAGAAGAGGCACAGAAACTAGAGAGATACTTGAATTAACGAAGAACCATCCAGAATGGAGATCAAATGTGTGTACATGCGAACCTGTGCTCGAAGCAGAGCTCCGGTATGCAATTCGAAATGAATTTCCACAGACTCTCAACGACCTAAGACGAAGAGTGAGGCTTGGAACGGGCCCCTGTCAAGGCACATTCTGCACATACAAAGCAGCAGCGATAATGGCTGAGGAAATGGAACTGAATGGAAGGCAATTCCAGACAGATATTCTTGATTTCTTGTCTGAACGATGGAAGGGCAAACGACCTCCAATTCGAGGCATTGGCCTCGCTCAAGAAGAACTCGTTCAAGGAATTTACTCATGTGTTGCGAATTTGGACCATGCTAGTGATGAATACGAACCGAAGCCATGGGAGGAGGTTGAATAATGGATATCGAAACAGACGTTCTTGTCATTGGAGGTGGAATGGCTGGACTTGTTGCAGGTATCACAGCTGCACAGGCAGGATCAGATACAATCGTTGTCCGAAAGGGGCTGGGCGCAACTGCAGACTCATCAGGAGCCATTGACATTGCAGGCTACCTCCCTGGTGGGGAAACTCCGTTCATCTCTCCTGTTGAGGGGCTTGCTGCATTCTCATCACTATTACCATTTCATCCCTATACGGCTCTAGGTCACTCAGAATCGGGTGAAACTGACTTCGAACGAATTGTTGACACTGCTAGAGAATCAGTTCACTGGTTGAAAGATACCTTAGATGGTACATCAGCCTCATTAGTAGGCACTCTTGATTCCAATATCGGTGGTCTATCTGTCATTGGCACATGGAAGCCAACCTGTCTTCTTCAAAGCACAATGTATACTGAACGACTTGGGAATGAGGATGAAGTACTACTATTCGCAGGCATTAGTGGAATGCCAAGTTTCATTCCATCCGCTGCAGCAAAATCATTCATTGATTTAGTGATGGATAGTGGTATCGGACCGCGAAAAGTGGTTCATACTCTAATTGAAGGTTTCTCAGTATCCAAGCAACCGAATCTATCTGGGATGGAAGTTGCGCGGTTCATTGAATCCGACAAGGGCTTGTCAGATTTTGCGAAATTGTTGAAAGAACAAATCGGGAAGGTTGATGCTACTCTTGTTGCGCTACCTCCAGTACTGGGTGCAAAGAATCCCCAAAGTGTAAAGAAGTACCTTGAGAGAGAAACTGGAGTTGAGGTGTTTGAACTAATCTCATTTCCTCCCTCTGTCCCTGGATATCGATTACAGAGGTCTCTTGAAACTGCTTTGAAAAAAGCAGGTGGCAAATTGATGGTTGGATATGATGCATCTAAATTTGTCAAGGACGAATTGAATATCATTACAATTGCATTAGATGGACCAAGAAGATTCATTCAAGTTGAGCCAAAGTCTGTGGTCTTGGCTACCGGCAAATTCATCGGTGGTGGCATTGCAAGTGGTAGGGAGAGTCTTGAAGAACCGTTATTCGGTCTTCCAGTTTTGAATTCAGAACGAATTCCTGTGAAGGATACTCGACCTCAGAGAATGACCAAAGTCACTTCGGTTCAATCAGAGGGTCATTCCGTTTTTGAATGCGGACTTGGATTCGATTCTCGTTTTAGACCAACAGATAGTAATGGAGCAACCTATTCCACAAATCTCTATGTTGCTGGCTCTGTTCTATGTGGTTACAACTACCATGTTGAGAAGAGTGGACTCGGAGTCGCTCTCGCAACGGGGAGAGTGGTGGGAAGGTTTGCATCAGAAAGCGCAAAGGAGGTTTCCTGATGAGCGAAGAAGAAGCCTATGAATTTGTAAAAGGCACTCTCAAACAAGAGGGAATAATCCAATATAACAAACATGAACTTGAAACTGTAAAGAGTGTTGAGAACTGCATAAACTGTGGATTGTGCATAAACCACTGTCCTGTCATAAGGGCTGTAGGTGTGGATCGATTCACAGGTCCCAGAGGAATAGCAGTTGAGTTAAGCCGCTCCCCTCCTGAATATTGGACATCTGTTGACAGAATCTATCTCTGCACAGGTTGTGGGACATGCAGAGAGGTATGCCCCAAGAATGTGAACATTCCCGAGATTGTCAATTTGATGAGGTCCAAGATATTCAAACAACGTCCAGACCTGATTCCCAAAAGCCTCCATGAGCAGAATGAGATACTGAGGCAATATGATCTCGCTTTTGAACCTTGGGAAGAACCCGAAGAAAAAGTTGAGAGCCGAGATATGCGTTTGGAGCGATTAAGGCTTCCATTCATAGAGGACCGAATTGAAACTGGTGCTGAGGTGCTATTCTACCCTGGATGTCAGGCTGAAGAACGTGCACAGGAGATTAGAGAATCTGCAAAACTGATTCTTGATCACTTCAATGTCAACTAC
>JARGGA010000134.1 GCA_029210805.1 Candidatus Thorarchaeota archaeon | reverse complement strand
GTGTTGAACTGTCCCTCGGTTTCGAACTCGAGGAGAGGATTGTGTGTTTCAATGTCGGTTGGATCAGTTTCAGGTTTATTCCTCTTATCGTTCCAGAAGCCAATTAGGCCATAGGAACAGAAGCCCATGATTTCCCAGCCGATGAATGCGATTAGCAAGCTGTTGCTGAGAACCAGAGTGAGCATTCCGCCACCGAAGGCAAGCATCAAGAAGAAGAACCTGTCACGGTCGCCCTCATGTGCCATATACTCTGTTGAGTAGACGTATATCAGAAAACAGAGTGTACTCGCGAGAACTGCCATGATAACTGACAAGGGATCGATGAGAACCTCAAAGTTCAACCCGAGATAGGATATCCAAACCCAACTTGTGGTTGTAGTTGGATGTCCAATTTCAGGGATGAGAGACCAACAGAGAATCATTGCGATACCCATGAAGATTGCTGGAGTCCAGTCCCTGAGCTTTTCAGAGAATCTGCCTACGATTGGTACTAGTAGTGAGCCAGCAAGGGGGATTACAAGGATAAGATAGTAGGGTAAGTCGAATAACATCTCTTGATCACCTCATGGATGGATTGCCTCGAATGGTATGATGTTCGGTATTGCTTCCACTGCTGGCACTATGATGTCCAATGCCAATCCTGAGAATATTCCAAATAGAACAATCAGGAAACCAAGGACAATCATCGGTATAGTCATCCACCGCGGTCCTTCTGTTGTTCCTTCTAGCTCATCTGGATGAGGTCCTAAGAAGACCTTCCAGAAGAATCGTAACATGTATCCCGCGCTCATGATAGTGCTAGAAACTGCAAGTACTGATAGTAATAGCCATGCAATTGAAATGGTTTCCAAACCGGGAGGTGTTGCTGCATGAAATCCACCCAAGAACATCATCCACTCACTGGCGAATCCAGAGAGAGGTGGACTTCCTGCAATGCTCATCATTCCTATTGCAGCCATGAAGGCGGTGATGGGCATCTTGTTTGAAAGGCCTCCTAGCTTGTCCACATTCCGTATACCCGTCTGATGCATGACTGTTCCCGCTGCCATAAACAGGAGACCCTTGGAGAAAGCGTGGTTGATGAGGTGGAACATTCCACCAGAAACACCATAGACTGTAAAGGTTCCAAGGGCGAACAGGACATACCCCATCTGTGAAACAGACGAGTATGCGAGAAGGCGTTTGATGTCTTTTTGAACGAGGGCCATGAAGCCACCGTAGAACATCGTTACAACACCAATTGCTGCCACAAAGAATGAGAGTGAGGCAGCAGCAGGTCCCAGCGTTATAGTGCCAAATCTGACCAGAGCATACGCTCCTGTTTCGATCATGGCACCGGACAGTAGAACCGATATTGGCGTTGGCGCCTCTGCGTGAACAGGGGGTAGCCACCAATGAATTGGGAATACTGCCATCTTGACCAAGAATCCTGCAGCAAGTAGAATGAAAATCAGTTTGAGAAGGTCACTTGCTCCAATATAAGTTGCAAGCAGAGCCTGAATTGTCGCAAGTTCAAATGAAGAGGCACCACTAAGGAAATAGAGCAATCCAAATCCAATGAGGATACAGACCGCACCAGATTGAGTGTACAACCAGAACTTCAGTGCAGTACGTTTGCGAGTTTCAGGAAGACCCCAAAAGAGGATCAAGAAGTATGATGGCACTAGCATTAGTTCCCATGCGATGAAGAACTCAATGAGATTCGTGGCAAGAGTGACCCACTGCATGCCCATCAAGAAGAATAGCAAATTCGCGAAGAATGATGGTTTGCTGTGTTCATGCGAAGTGTACCCAACTGCATAGATAGTAGAGAGGAAACCAAGGATAACTACAGCAAATGTTATTGGAAATGCAATACCATCGAGGTAGAGTCCAAACTCTCCAAGAAGAATTGACCATTTCATTCCTTCATATGCGGGACCACCTTCGACTACTATTCTGAAGAAAGGCGGCACCATTAATGCAACAGCTAATCCGGAGAATGCTACAGCAATCTTACCAGCATTGTCGCCGATTTTGCCCTTCAGAAGGTAGATGAGCAATCCTCCAACAAAGAGGACAACTAGGGACAATGTCATGAAGGGGATTTCTACTGGTGCCTGCATTTAGCGGAACCTCCTTCCACGCCACTTCAGTGGCTCTCTATCCAGAGTAGTAATCTTATCGGGCCCATAAATGAGGTCTTCACGGTCACCTTCTGACATATCAACAACAGGTGTGTGGAACAATGCATCAAAGCGGCAGGCTTGAACACAGAGACCACAGAAAATGCATCGTGAATAATCAAAGGTCAGCGCACAATCTTTCTCGTACATCTTGTCTTCCTTGTCAATGTGAATTGCAACTACTGGGCAAGCACGGACACATTGAGCACATGCTGTACAAGCATGCCGGACGTGGATATGTCGTCCGCGTGTCCTTTCGGGATAGTAACGGTCCTCAAAGGGATAGAGGCTTGTGACAGGTCTCTTGAAAATCATTCTGAAGACATGTTTTAGAATCTTGAAGATTTCACCTAGGTTACCAAAGAATCCCATATCTCTAACCTCCCATTACAAGAAGTGCCAATCCTGGCACATAGACGATAGCAAGCATCGCCACTATGACGTTCAATATTGCAAGCGGCAGGAGATACTTCCAGCAGAAGTAGACTATCTGATCCTGTCTGAGTCTGTGGAATGATGAACTTACAAAGACAAAGAGGAACAACACAATCAGGAATTTGATGATGAAGTTTACAACTCCTGGTAGAAACGGAATACCATTGAAGCCTCCAAGGAAGAAAGTAACAATCAATGCGGAATACAGCATCTGCTCTGCAAATTCTGCGAAATATGTCAACGTGAAATAAATTCCTGAGAATTCTGTTCTCCATCCGAAGATAATCTCAGAATCTGCAACAGGTGCATCAAATGGAAAGGTTCCCACAGATGCGATAGCAGAAGCAAGGAATGTTGCAACACAGACTGGTAGTAGCACGACATACCAAATCGCACTTTGAGATTGTGCAATCACCATTACACTAAGAGAACCAGCCAGCATTGCTGGACCTACTGAAGAGATAATCATTGGAATCTCAGCAGCGAACTGATTGTTTGCAGCTCTGAATCCACCAATCAATGAATACTTTGAACCAGTAGTCCATCCCGCCAGTAAGGCTACTACAGGGACGGCTGTGAGAAATGCAAAAATCAGTACAAGGCTCACAGAGAGGTCAGCAATATACCAAGTTTCATCCCAAGGAATGAATGCAAAGGGCAACAAAACCATAACTAACAGAAGGGATGGCAAGAATCTGTACATCCATCTTCGGGCATTATCAGGAATGATAGTCTCTTTTGAAATTAGCTTGATAGCATCTGCGAATAACTGGAGGCCTCCATACTTACCCAAATGGAATGGTCCACGACGCATCTGAATTCTGCCCCATCCTTTTCGAGTAAACCACACAAAGAAGATGAGAGTCATTACAACGAAGATGAGTCCTGGGAAGAGAACTGCTTTGAATAGCCACCAGAAGTTATCCATCACAAGAAGCCAAATGAAATTTACAAGATCCTCAATCCAATAGAGGAGCCACAGAATGATACCAAGAATCCAATCTACTACGCCCCAAAGCCAAGTGGGAATGCCAGCAAGCCATTGAAAGATATCATATTGCATTAGCATTGCACCTCCCATTATCGATCCCACCATCCTGGATATGGGTCAAGACTTCCGAACACCACAATAAAGTCCGCAAATCTTACTCCGGGAACTAGATGCTTCAAAGAGTAATATGAATTGAAGCAGGGCCCACGTATCTTGGCACGGTAGGGAGTCTGAGCTTTATCAGTTGTCTTTAGCCAGACTGTACTGATTCCCCTTGTACCTTCAACACGACCATAGGCTTCACCTTCAGGGAGCCTATTGGCTTTCGCGCGCGCCTTCGGGTCTATTCTGTCGCCCTCAGGCAGCTGTTTCAATAATTGTCTAATAATATCAACAGAAACTTCAACTTCTTTGAATCGCTGGACCATCCGGTCAAAGGCATCACTTTCTCCAGGATACTCCTTATTCTCTGTGACCGGTACATCCCAATCAACCAAGTCGTATGCCAAATTTGGATCAGGATAATCTTTCCTCAAATCCATCGGAACACCGCAAGCTTTGATGTTAGGACCAGAAAGGCCCCATTTGATTCCCTGTTCTGCGGTATATCTTGCAACTCCTTCGGTTCTCATCCGGAATACTGGACTGCCCATCAACATGTCTTCAAACTTGGACATGTTACTTTCCATTCGTTCGATTGCCAGTTCAAGAGATGCGATTGACTTCTCAGTGAAGTCATATTTCACGCCACCGGGAGTATTGTATGATACCGCATGACGTGAACCAGTGAGCTCTTCAAATGCATTCAGGAACCACTCTCGGTCAACCCATGGCCAAATAAGCATTGCAAAGAAGCCAAGCTCCGCAGAGAATTGACCCCACCAAAATTGCAGAGAATGAATACGACTGGCTTCCATCATAATGGTTCTCATAATCTTGGCTCTTTCTGGAATCTCCAACCCTGCGATTTGTTCAACGGCTGTGACGTATGGATACTCTGCAAGAAATGCCTCTAGCATACAGAGTCGTTCCATAATCAAGGAACCCTGTCTGAAATTCCGAAATTCCATAACTTTCTCAGCGGACCTGTGGAAGTAACCTGCGTGAGGTTCGCATTCCATAATATAGTCGCCAACAAGTGTGAGCTTTGCAGCCCATCCGTGTGCTGAAACGTGCTGTGGACCAAACCAAATCTCAGTCGATTCGTCAATGATGTCTGGGCTCATTCGCTGGCACCTCCTTCTTTGGGTCTAGGTTTGGGCTGTGATAGCCCAGATTCATCTTCCCGTGAACGGTCTGTTTTGAAGATCTTTCTTAGAGGGTATTGTCCCTCGAGCTCTTCAGGGAGTAATAATAAACTTAGGTCCGGATTGCCCTCGAAATTTATGCCAAACATTTCATGGGTTTCTCGTTCATGCCATTCCAGACCCGCAATAATATCAGATACTGTTTCAATTGATGGCTCAGGTCCATCTAGAGATACACGAACTTGACATAGGAAGTTGTTAAGGTGTGACCAGAACATGTAGATGACTTCGTACTTGTCATCCTCCAAATCGATCCCTATCACGGATTCAGGAAATAGCATCTGAACAGATTCAGTTAGCAGCGTTACAATGTTTCGTATCTTCTCTTTCGGAGCAACGAATTCAACGTGGCTGTCATTGATCATCTTTGCTACGATTTCAGGAAGATCAGCTTGCACTTTTCGAACAAGTGCAGTAATCGAGATGAGGTCAATACTACTCATTCTATGTGACCTCCTCCTGCTGTACAACACTGAGGTCTACTGTTCCATAGCGTCTGTTGTACATCAACATCAATACAAGCGCCAAGGCTGTGTGTGCTGCCGCTACTGAGATGACCAATATAATCAATCCTTGAGCAGTGAATGAGAAAGCATCGCTATAGACAGCAAATGCAACAAGAGCAAGATTCACTCCATTGCCCATTATCTCAGCCCCGATGAGGATACGAATCAAGTTCCTCTTGACAATCATACCATAGGCACCAAGTCCCACTAGCATAAATGCGACAACCAGATACCAGCTTAGTGGAACCATTTAATTAGTCGCCTCCTCTGGGGAATCTGTAGTTTCTGAAACCTCTGGTTCGGGTTCAGGCTCAGGTATAGGCTCGGCTTCAATACCGAACTCACCAGTAATTCTACCAAATGCTTCTGCTTTCTCCATTTTCAAAATCGCAACTGCGCCAACAAGTGTTGTTAGAATGATTAGTGCAATAATCTGAACGTAAATACCATGCTCTCCCCACAGCCACTCAGCTAAGCCCTGAAGGCTTTGCGATTGCTCAGCCACGCCTTCGGGAATGACCTCAGGCCACGGAAAGGCTAGCGCAAGACCTCCAGAAAGGGCCATGACAAAGGCTGAAACAAGAAGACCAATGGTTCTCACTCGCCCAGCTGCAAAGGTTTCCAATGAACTGTCTTGGGCACGAGGTATAAGTAAGACTCCAAATATTATGAGCGCACTGATGCCGCCAGTGTATACCGCAATCTGCATACCTGCTATGTATGGAGCATCAAGAAGCAGAAAGAATCCAGCCACAAAACTGGCCATGAAACCAAAGAAGAACACGGCATAAACGATGTCCTTGTGTTCTAGCGCGAGATAGGCAAGCACAAGAACAATAGCGGCTATCAAGAAGAATTCAAACTGCTCAAAGAGGTCAAGTACTGATTGTAAGTCCTGCATCATTTTCACCTTCCAACTTAATGATGTGCCTCTTTCCTAGCGGCCTTTGCTTCCCTGTAAAGTTCAAGGGTCTCTTGACCCGTAAGGGAAATCTGTGGTAGAACCTTCATTACGAAGCCGACTCCACCCATAATAATTAGCACAAAGATTAAGGTCTGCCATACAATCAGAGCTTCAAGTCTCAATGTTGAAGCTGCCAGTAACCAGAGAAATGCACCCATTACATCAATTACTACAAACAGGACAGTGTAGATGATGTAGTTGTAGGGATAGGAAATACGTGCGGGACCAACAGGTTCCTCTCCACATTCATATGTCGATAGCTTCTCCGAGTTCTGAAGTACATGAGGTCTCAAAACCCATGAAGCAAGCAGCATTACAATTACAAGGATTATGGCAAATAATGCCCACACAATTACCGGTACGAAATCAACGAACAACCTCATGGTGTTATACCATCCTCATTGGCATTTCCCTGCTGTATCTGAATGTCATAAGAGCTAGAGTTTCACCGTTCACCGCGGAGTAAAAGTGTTCCCGTGCCTTTTGTTCTTCAGATTCCTGACTTTCGATCTCAATTCTTCAAGTAACAGAATGTATTCCAGAAAGAATGAATTGCTCCGTACAATTACGGGTTGATATTCAGGTTCTTTCAAGTGATACATACCTGTAACTTAGAACGCTGGTACATACTTGCTTATTAAAAACGCTTCGAATCTTGGCTCTCAAAGAAGTTAAATAATGTAGGCGACTCCGCCATTGCTAGATTTCCCCTAACAAGATAACAAGGTGATTTGCTTGAGTGACGAAGGTGGTTTCTTCTATTATCTCGCGCTCCTCGCGGGAATGTTCCTCATCGGCGCATATCTATGGTTGATTATCATAGTACCTTCATACAGTCAGATGTTCCAACTGATATTGATATTATCAGGCATCCTGATTGTAGCCGCGGCGATGATGTTTATCTATGCCAGAACACGGTCATCTAGAATTGGACTAACGGTAATGACAGGAATCCTTGGAGGAATTCATGGATATCTTGACTTGGCATTATATGGCTGGTTTATTGGATTGGTTCTTTTCGCTTGGATGGCATTTGGTCTAATACTGGCAGTTTCAGCGTACAATTGGTTGTACGAATAAAAGCAGAGGAATCTATTCGGTAGTTTCTTCGGGGACTACCGTAGTTTCCTTACTTTCTGTTTCTTCTTTGGTCGCTTCAGCTTCAGTAACCTCCACTGAAGGAATTTCTTCCTCTGGTTCAGGTTCTGGAACTTCCAATGGTGGACCATAGCTAAGCTTGCTGACGTCCATGATCCCAAGAGTATGACTGTCCTCATAAGATGCCATCATTGAAAACCCACCTGCTACCAGAACTGCTGCGCCTATAGACCAGCTTGCATAGAATGAAGTATCTGCTAGGGACCAACCATATCTTACAAAGAATATCAAATAGATCACGCCAACAAAGCCGCCAATTGCGAGCATGTTAATCTTCACTCTGCTACGGTCGGGTTTGAAATAGCCTATGAAGAAGAAGACCATGAGAAGTGGCGGAAGCGCCAACCACACGAACTGAAGGAAATCAAGGATCAACCACCCCATTGACATTTGAAAGAAGAAGTGGAAGTAGTATGCACTCAGTAGAAGTATTCCCAGATAGAGCAGGCAATACTGATCTGCATCCTCTCGAATCTTGCTCATTGCATCATCCCCATTGAGTCTTGGTTCTCATACTTTTGTTGCCAGTGGGTTGTTCCAGCTCTGATTTTATTCTGAAGAATTATATGAGCTCTAACAAAGTCAACTGGCTTTGGTGGACATCCGGGTAAGTAAACGTCTACAGGCACAACCTTGTCAG
>JARGGA010000133.1 GCA_029210805.1 Candidatus Thorarchaeota archaeon | reverse complement strand
TCTTTCCACTATTAGGAATAATCTTGTATTTTGTGCACAAGGGAAATGGAGAACTAGAAAGAGCAGATGCATCATTGTGGGGTATGCTAATCGCCCTCATAATTTACATCCCTCTGAATCTGGTGTTAAATTGGATTGGCACCATTATTGCCTTCATCATTATCATCTGCATGTTTATGCTGAACAAAGAAGGGAAGCTCCCATTGGGGATTCAAGCTTCACCAAGGGCTGAACCAGAAGTAGTTGAGGAAGCTACTGCATTTCCAAGCGCATGCAGGAACTGTGGAGGATCTCTGCTGGAAAGAGAGATTGAATGGATCAACAATACAACCATCCGTTGTCCATATTGCTCTTCGGAATTAAGAGTAAGCTAGTAGGATGTGTTTGGTGATAACTCTGATTAATGTTGATATTGCCAGACAATTCTCTCCCTCTGACTTTCTCATCCCCGGAGTTCACTGGATTCTGGAAATTCTGATAGTGGCGATTCTCATCTTGTTTCTCTGGGTTTGCGTCTGTGTAAGGTCAATTCGGTACTTCTGGAAATTCCCTATGCCGGCTGCAATGGGGAATGCAATAGCAGCAGGCCCTTACAGAAGGAGAGCTCAACCCCCGTCGATGGTCATGGATGCAATTGAATCAAGGTCTGGTATGATTGTTGTTGAAATTGGTTGCGGGTCAGGTTTCTATACCGTTGAAGTTGCCAAAGCGATTCAGCCAGATGGAATTGTGTACGCCGTTGATATTCAGGAGGGCATATTGGACAAGGGTTAAGGAATTAACTCTGTGGGAATATGATGAGCTAATTAGTAAACTCCAGCATGTTCTAGGATATGCCTTTGTGCAAAAAAAATACAATCGCAAGTTGGGTGGAGTCCGCAAAATGGCGAAAGGCATTCTAGATTACCGTGAGGATGAAAAGCTCGCCAACTACAGTGCCAGAATATCCTCGACAATAAGACAAATCGAAATCTTTGGTATACGCGACATTAACGAGCTGATTAGAACCGTTGAGGATTGCGAGGAATGTGAAACTTTCATTGGCTATTCGAACATTCTATTTGAAGATCTAGTTGTTCTATTAAACTGCCTTCTCCGATGGATTCTGCCCTTTGCACGGCCCATAAGAGATTTCGTAGATTCGAATAACTCAATTCACCTAGACCATCTGGCGAAGCTCAGGAAACGTGGAATCAGCAATAATTTGGATATGATTGAACAATGTAGAATGCCATCCGCCAGGGAAACTATGGCTGTGCTCACGCATGTTCCGAGGGATTTCATTCTTGATCTTGTTTATCGAACTGATATCTCACGAATCCCATATGTTCGCGGTAAAACGGTAGAAATTTTCAATTCTGCTGGATATAATACGTTGAATAGCATAGCCAATGCCACTGTGGAAAAAATGATTCCGAAGCTTGAGAAATCCCTTGAAGATGTAGGTAAGAAATTCAGCAGGTCCTTTATAGATCCCGAGGGAGCAATTGCTCAGGCACTAGTTCTTCCGAAACTTATTGAGTTGTGAGAGTTCCAAGTTTGGAATTGATAGCCGCGTACAACAGCGTTTTATCGTGATAGGTATGTTCTCAAATTGTGAGCCTAGTGATGCGTCGAGCGGGTTATGCATTTGTACTTCTTCTGATGTTATCCTTCATCCTCCCTATCGCATCTGCACAGGATGGTTATCCGGTTTTTCTGATAGACTTCCGAGAAGTTCGATTCTCTCCTGAAGAAAAAACCTCTTTGCAGAATTCATACACTGCATTTAGAACCGAGCCTTCTCTTATTACATTACTAGATGGCAATAATACACTCTTCTGGGAACACCTAGCTGGGTTTGATTCTAATTTGGACGAAAACTTCTCCCTGAAAAGCTTTGGACTGGTCACAGTGAATGAAACAGGTTTCTATCAGACAATTGTTGCACTCAATGCGGAGAATGGCAATCTCGAATGGATGCGCCGTCTGAATGAAACATACTCTGCCAATTTCACAGCTGCTATCCTAACGGCAACGGATTTCTTTGCAGATGCTGGTCATTATTGGGGCGTTTGCGAAGAAGTAATGATAGTCCCAGGATCGAGTGTTGGTTTGTCGCAGCATGCTGTGTGGAATTTCAAATTCTATCTCGTTGGGGAAACTGAGAGATGGAGTCTACAAATTGATACAGATGGAACTCTTCTGGCCTTTCAATTCCAAGACATACCCTGTCAAGATTGTATTGATTATACCCCTCTTGTAATCATTGGATTTGCATCTGCAATAGTCATTGTTTTCGTAGTTGGGATGATCGTCAAGAATAGACGACCCTAATGTGAATGTCCTCTACCGTTCATTTTTAGTTGTACAATCTTGGACACCAGAGCGATGTACTCCCAGGAAACGGCACTGGGAATGACTCTGTGAGGTCAGAACCGTGTCACTATAACCTCATAGAACGGTATATGGACCTGGGTATATAAGGCCCAATATAATCTTTCAAATCACTATCTAAGGGAAGTCCAAGTTTGTCTAAGATTCTTGTAACTGTTTGCAACCCTCAGTTTCAGGTAAGGAGAAGGTAAAGATTTCTATGAACTCGATACCGGAAATGCCCCCGATTTTGTCCGCAAGTTTATGGATTTCTATTACTGTTCCCTCAACAGTAAGAATCTCGAAACAGTGAGTATGTGTGATATGTGTGTGCAGTGTTGAGATCACTTTCGCCTTTGAGTCGTGTTGACTCTTGAGTAGAGCGGCCATCAATTTAGGTTTATGTTCATAAACAATATTGATACTTGCAAAACCAGTAGCGTCCTCACTCTCCCATCGCTGTTGTGAGATGTACAATCTCATTGCGTCTCGTATCGCTTCGGACCTTCCGATGTATCCTCGCTTTGTAACTACTTCATCGAACAGTTCAAGCAGGTCCCGAGGTATGGATACTCCAAACCGTTTCAATTCCATTTTTCCACACTCGATTGAGAGTAACACTTTTGAACTTAATAAGTAACACGATTTCACCAGAAGTAACACACTTAAGGGATTTTGCGAGAATTTCTATATCGAGTAGGTGTGAAAAAATGCACGTTCCTGATGGAGTTTTACCTTTTTGGATGTACGTCCTCTTCCTTGCTATTAGTATTCCAATTCTTGGATTTGCAATAAGAAAAGTGAACAACCGCTTCAATGACCGGCTTACACCATACATGGGCGTGTTAGCAGCTGTAATTTTTGCTGCACAATTGGTTAATTTCCCTGTACCTCCTTCAAGTGGTCATTTAGTTGGTACTACTTTGCTTGCTGTTATGTTAGGTCCATGGGCAGCCATGGTAATAATGGCCCTTGTATTATTCGTTCAGGCACTCTATGGAGATGGAGGGCTCCTCGCATTCGGCTTAAACTTCTTCAATATGGGTATTCTTGGATCATTCCTTGGATGGGGAATCTCATTGATGCTTTTCAAAGGATTAAAACGAATCAGAGATGAAAAATCTGCAGTTGTTGTAGCAACTCCTATTGCTGCATTCATTGTGACAATTGTTTCAGCATTTGTCCTTGGTCTAGAGCTGCTTACAATCCCTGGATTGAGCTTTGAATTTGTATTCATAATAACTGGAATTCATGGCATCATCGCAGTTGGAGAAGCGATTCTGACTTTTGTGATTCTTCTTTACTTTGTAAAAGCAAAACCAGGTTTGATTTCTTTCTTGAAAGATAGTGAAACTGGAAAGGCCGTAAGACGAAGAGATGCAAAAAGAGAAGAATCAATCATTGTTGAGGAGGCGCAACAATGAACCGCGACACACTTCTCAAAGTGGTTCTACCAACGATCATCGTACTTGTTGTGATCACAACTGTGTTGATTTTCACAGGATTGGCTTCTGAAAATCCTGATGGCTTTGAATGGGCTCTATTCGAGTGGGCAGGTGTGTCCGAACCAGAAGGCGGCTATGAAGGTGTATTTTCATTTCTTGGAGAGGGACCTTTAGTAGATGCAGTTACCGGTGCAATTGGTATAGTTGCCATTCTTCTACTTGCAATTCTCTTCTTTAGATATACATCCAGAAGAGAAGACTAAAAGTGAATTAGACCACTTTTTGCATTTGAGAACACAAGACAGATAGTATAGTATGTGGAGTCTACAAACATGGGGATATTCCTACTGCCATTTAGAGAAGGCCAAGGTGCACTCGATAGGTTTTCACCAACGGCCATTTTTGTTTCCGCAGTAGGAGTTGGAGTAATTACGGCAATACAAACAGATGTTTTTGTTATTCTTACTCTTCTTTTGATGGTTCTTCTGGGTGCTGTTATCACCATCACCAGATGGCGTGTGGTTTTATCCCTTGTAGCTAAATTCGAGATATTCATTCTTTTCTGGATGTTCTTGATGCCCTTTGTCTATGGCGAAACCCTGCTTTTTGCAGTCCCCCTGCCTTGGGGTTTTCTGAATGCTTATCAAGAGGGTTTGGAATTTGGTTTCCTCTTAGGATTTAGAATGATGACCATGATTATTCTCTTCATAGCATCTTTATCTCATATGTCTCTGTCAGAATTTATTGGCGCATTACGAACACTCAAGGTTCCTGTATCAATTCTTGGATCCCTCTTGATTATGCTTAGATACATTCCATTGTTTATTGGTGAGAGAAGTCGAATGCAGGACGCTCAATCTCTCAGAGGGTATGAACGGGGAGGGAGTTTTGAGAAAATCAAATCTCTCGGGTATCTGATAGGTTCAACTATTGACAGAGCCTTTGATAGGAGTCTTTCGGTATACGATGCGATGACTCTTCGCGGTTTTGGTGGAGGCATGGTTGTTCGGTCTGCTGGCTTTCGAAGAGGTGACGTTTTCTTGATTTTCTTACTGTTAGTTTTCTCGATTTTTGTGATGCTTTTCGTTCCTGATTTATTGGCGGTGATTATAGTATGACCTGTGCAATTGATGTGAATAACGTGTACTTTCGATATGATGAATTTGAGATGGATAATATCCAAATGGAATTACATCAAGCTGAACATAAAGCACTGGTTGGATTGAACGGTTCTGGAAAGACTACGTTATTCAAACTAATGCTTGGTCTTCTTGAACCAGAAGAAGGCGAAATTTACGTTTTTGATAGAAAGATGACTCCTGAAAACTTATGGGAAGTTCGGAAGGATATTGGTTTCCTCTTTCAAAATCCTGATGACCAGCTTTTTGCTCCGACAGTCTGGGAAGATATAGCATTTGGTCCACGAAATCTTGGTCTTTCGGAAGCAGATGTGGAACAGCGAGTTAGAGAGGCATTGGACTTTGTGCGTATGTCGGATTTCACTAATCGACCAGTGAACCAGATGTCACATGGTCAAGCTAAACGAGTGGCTCTTGCAGGTATCCTCGCCATGAAACCTAGGATTTTATTCTTGGACGAACCCTTCACAGGTCTTGATTTTCCAATGGTTCGCAGCATTTTTGATATAATTCAAAAACTGCGGGACGATGGTATCAGTGTTCTGTTTACTACACACAACCGATTCTTTATCGAGAATTGGGCTGATTCAGTGGTTGTTCTGAAAGAGGGGAAGGTCATCTTTGATGGACCAACTCATGAAGCTCTCACCAATACGGAAGTACTAGCTCAGATTGGTGACTGGGACTCTTTGAAGAGAGATATGAATCGCGGCCGTATTTATGATGATTCTGCATAGGAATTGGCATCACTAAATTGGAATCGCATGCTAAAGCAAAGTGGCGTGCATCTTTTTTTTATAAGGTGTTTAATTTGTTCAGACATTGGCGATATAGATGACACTTGGAGTACGGGATTTTCTTTGGCATGAAGATTATGGCACCGTTATGAAATTCCTTGCTGAAGTAATTGAATTGACTCAATCTGTAAGAAACTTGATTCCCACTCGCTTTGAGAATAGGAAGTATGGTCCTTGCGGACCAGAGTATCTAGATGAAGAGGACTCCTTTGTCAAGATATGGGAAGATACAGATACTACTGATTCATCAGGTAGGCCCAGGATTGTCGCTGTTGGTGTTTTCACGGATTCACCAGACTCTTTCTTTAGCCTTCATCCTGATTACAAGCATCTAGACCGCGAAATAATCATTGATATGGAAAGAATGAAAGCTGCTATGCCACCAACTGATGATCGAGGATTGAGAATTGCATTCTTCGTAGAGGCAACTGATACAGAGCGAATCAATCTCATGAAGGATTTAGGGTTACTTCTCCTTTGGTCTTAGATTTGGAGCGTTGCGCCATCGGTTGTTATACTCATTAGTCGGTCCTCTAGGCGCCCGTGAATCTCCCCAGCGTCCTGTATAGGCAAAGAAATTCGTTTCGGAGAGATCTATTAGATTTGCTGAGGAATCCCATCTTCTTCCACCAGGCGCGATCTGGTCACAGAAAATTCTCTTGTAGCAATAAGGATCAGATTTCGGAGAAGGGTAATGTGCATGCGAACCAAGTGCAACCCATGCATGAATCTGATTCCCATCAAGTAGAGGAGGTTCACTTTTAAATTCGGGAAGTGTCAGGTATGAAGGGTCTCCGGCAAGACGTGCAGTCAGGTGATTTGAGAGGAGCCAGATTCTCTCATCCTCTGATAATATTCGGACCTCAATATGCTCCCAGTCTCCGAGATGTTCTCCTATCCCCAAGATTGCTTTGGGGAAATGATTGTACTTGTACCAGAACCAGTAGCGAATCTGGGTAAGATCAGAGTCTTTCCATATCTCAAAATAGCAAGGCGCGTGTTGATTCAATTCCTTCTGTGACACATCTTTTGTGAATGTATCCCATTTGCCATCGAATTTTGCGAATGTTTCTTCCGCATCTGATGGATAGCAGCAATGTGATCCTTCATCTGGATGAAATCGCAGTACTGGTGCGTAATCTTTCACCATCTGGAGTAATTTATCATCCCCCCCCAAAAACCAATCCTCCTATTCGACATCGATAAGGAAAGTTGCAACTCTGCGCGCTGGAATTTTTGTTGTGAACGAGTTATCCTTGACGAGAGATATCTCGAGGTCTCCAGTTTCCTTTTCATCCATTCTCACACTCTTAACGGTCTTCACATCGAATCCTAGCTTGATGGTTGTTTCCTCTTCGATTTCACCTATATTCCAGACTCGAAGTACAATTGACTTTCCATCCTCCGATTCCTTCAGTGCAGAGAGCTTAATCGTAGAAGGATTTATCTCAACAAATCCGAAGTCACTCTTTCCTGAATTCTCCTCACTCCTTGGAACAAACACTGCTTGCAACGGAGTCAGATATTCCTCGGATTCCTGATATGCTTTTGATGCAAGCCATGCTTCTGAATGCGGAGTGATTGAAAATTCTAACACATTCTTGCCTCTGCATTGTCCGCCAGGTGTTTGTAAAATCGGACCTGCCGCTTCCTGACGAGTAGACATACTCATCCTTCCTAACCACCCCACTGAACGAATCAAAGTAAGGGCAATAGTGCTACCCTGCTCTTCGAGAATCTCAAATTCAAGCAACCCTTTGGTTGTGATGGTCAATCCTCTTCCATTTCCTGCTAGGCTAACAAAGGACCTCAATGGGTATGTTGGTGCCACGGGTTGATGCCAATCTGGTTTTTCCTCTGGTCTAATTGGTCGATTCAGAACATCGAATGTGCTGTCTGCTGTACACTCTTTTGCTTCAGTGCCGGATGGAAATAGCACACGCAATCTATGGTCATTAGCCTGATTATTGAATATAGTCAACACATTCAGTGTCGGGCTATGAGCGGTCAGAGTAAGTTCGATGATGAACTCGCAATCAATAGTGACCTCAGTTCTTGAGATCGTATTCTCGACCGCACTAACTGGAAGTTCAATCTCACCTGAAACTAGCAATGAGCCCACAAGGGGGCCTTCATAACCTTCTATGTAATCGACTTGAATATTTCCTGACCTAATGGCATCTCCTTCGGTTGGAGCAAAATCATATTCATCCCCAACATCACCAATGTCTTCAAACTCAAGTAGTCCCTCATAGGTTTGGTTGGTTCGCTTGTCCGTAAGAGTAATGGTTCCATTATCCTGAACTTCTACTGCAACTAATTCATTTTCCATTTTGTTTTCTGTCACAGAAACCTGAGGATATTGTTCGAATTTCGGTTCTGCGTCCATAAACCGCATATTGTATTTCTTTATTCCAAGTCCTGGTATTCCATCTGCTTTCACAGCAAATAGCAAGTATTCTTCTAGGTCTGCAATTTGATGATTCTTTGGATTTATCTTCATACCCGTATCTAGAATCTGAATTGGTAC
>JARGGA010000132.1 GCA_029210805.1 Candidatus Thorarchaeota archaeon | reverse complement strand
TTCAACATATGGTCAATTGTTTTTAGTCGGATGTGAAGATATACAGACAATTGCTGGCAATTTCCAAAACACCAATGTTGGCACTTCTATTGTTTACTCCTTGAATTGCTCAATTTCTGGTCTATCATTAGATGGTTGCCATACAGGTATCGATATCCTATCTTCTCCCGACTGCACCATTGTTTACGCAGACATTGTTTATGCCGGACCGTATGCCAGCTCAAGTGGCATCTTCTCCGAATACTCCCCAAGATTGAATATCAGCAATTGTAACTTCGAAAACGTGGCCAATGGAATAGAAATAGAATACTGTCCTGATTCATTCATAGTATGGAACACAATGAATGATACTTATAGTATAGGTATTGATCTAAGGGATTCACCAAGATCAGTAGTAGCATACAACGAATTTGAGTTTGCACCTCAGGTAGCAATAGACATAATCTGGTCAGATGGTGTTGCGATTCACAACAATACCATGATTCATGAAGTCGGTGGAGCGCTATATATCTATCAAAGTGATTACGCTCTTGTTGCAGATAACACAATCACGTGTACTGGGTCTGGTTTATACCTGTCAAATCATGTTGGAACAAGAATAGAGGGAAATACTATCGATGGTACTACCTCTTGTATCGACACAACAACGAGCACTATAGATCCAGGGACTGGAGACCCCACTCTTGCAATCATTGGTATTGGAGGAGCATGTGGAGCAATATTGATCCTAGTAATTCTCCTCATGCGAAAAAGGAAAGGAGGATAAAATGAAGGAGGAGTGGAATAACCACTCCAAGACTTCAAAATGGAGCTTCATAGGGGAATAAGCCCATGCAGGTCCATGGTATCTCCAAGCCATGGTCCTGAACCAAATATGACTTGCCCTACATTGTAGCCAATGCCATCCCCGTTGTCATTGTACCAAGGCGTTTCACTTCGGCTATCCTTTATTGCTGCCCAGACGAAAGCTTCTCGCATAGAGATAGATCCATCGTTATTGAAATCTGCATCGACTGTTGATCCATCACTATTCCAAGGGATTCCAACCAAGGCGCACATGAAGTGATACACGAACTCATCCCAACACCCTTCATCATCACAGGCATACGATGATTCGTCATCCTTGCATGCCGTCATGATTACTCTATTCTATGAGCTCAGATGAGTAATGAATTTTCCAGACACACATTGCTCCATTACAATTATCATGTAGCGACATGTGATAGAATCAAGCCAATTGGATACTTGGGAGTGCGTCAATGCGCCGCTTGAATCCATCGCATTCCAGACACTAATTCCTCCACTACCTCCGTGATTTGTGGTGTAGAAGAATAGAGTGTCAGCTCTACCCATCTCTTCGCTTAGTAAACCGAATACAGTGTCAAGTGAAGCATGTGTAGCTGGATAATCAACAGGAGTATAGCCATCTTCACTGACTCCATCTTTGTAGATAACATAGATATTGTCTGGGTCATAACCGTGCATTTGCAGGATGAAGTACATGTATATGATATCATTCCAATATCGATAATGGTCCTTGTCGGTATTTATTCCGCCACTGTAAAGAACTGCATACTTCTCTTCCGTTGCATCAAACAGATATGGAATGCCTGCGAACTCGCGATATGGATTTAGTTTCACATCTACGAATGTTCCCTTGTACTCGGGTTCATATGTTATATCAAAGAATGAATCAAAAAAGAATTCGCTTCCTCCACCAGTTATCTGGGTTTCTCCAAGTTCTCCTTTGACGGCAATTTGCATTCCAAAAGTTTCATTGAGTGCTGGTGGTAGTGTACCACGTAGAACAACGTAATTTCCTGGATCCAGTGAATTATTGAAGACCAACATTGGATTTGATACTAATAGGTGATTTCCAGCTGTAATTACCAGATATCCCAGTAGGGTTACTGTTTCACCAATATATGCAGGATCTCCAAGAACATCTGCCATGCCCATTGGAACGTCCTCCGCAGGCACAGTATCAGCGGCTCTAACTCCGGGCCCAAACATGAAGTAATACAGTGTTGCTGCATTTGTAATAACCAGAATCAAAACCAACACAATCATGATGTTGGATATGCCCTGTTTAGATTTCTTTGATTTTTTTGACATAGCATCTCCTCACTTGGTAATATTAACCTGTGAAATACCAAATTCTGGTAAAGGCAATTAGTGATATAAGCCTAGACTAACCAAAAATCGAGTGGCTATCTACTTGTAAATCTCAGTTTCGACAAACTGACTCCAGCCTTCAGATTGAGGATTTCCTGAAATCAGAATCTTGGCATATCTGACAGCATTAGCTATGACATCAGACATTGAGACACTTTCGCCCTTCTTGACTGGAGGTGCATGCCAAATGGACATAGGTGCCCATGGGTCATTTTTCATTTCTGTCTTAATGTCTTTAATCTCATCTGACGCCAAGTCTGAGAATTCTGTGAAGTCATCCAAACTGAGATTCGCCTTCACTTTGCCGAAGAGAACCATAGCTAACTTCTTCTTTCCCCCTGAGGCGTCAAGAGCGAAGGACCTAAAGGCTACTAATTTGCCTTTGAAAGGGCTCTTTCCTAAGTCCTCCTTGCTGGAAACTTGGAGGATCTTCCCTTTCCTAATCTCGCCAAGTGATGATACGGGCCAATCTTTCTTCAACAGCGTGTCAAATTCCTTTTTACTGATCCAAGTGTCTTTCCATTGAAGGAAAAGATTCCAATTACTAGGTAGAGATGAATGAAGTGCTATCTGCTCTCTTGCCTTGCCTTTGGGTTCTAGAAATAATGTGGTTATCATGCGCTCAAACGGTCCCTCACTGATACTCCATATTGTCGTCTCTCTTGAGGTCAGATAAGGATTGCTCTCTTCTTCATCTCAGGAGGATTTTTCATATTGCTATCTATTCTGTTGATTGATTTAATACCATAGAATAGTGGTACAAAAAAGAATAATTTCACTAGAACGTTTATAATAATCTCATTATAAGAATGAGTGAGACTGGACACGGATGGCCATGTTAGACAGTACACCGCGTAGAATAGGTTTCAGTATTATTCTACTATTAATTTGCGCGTTGATTTTCATGGCTTATAGTCCTCCATGGACAACTCCAGGTTCTGCTACCGCGATATATTCAGTCTTGGCATTTCTAAGCATTACAATCACAATATGTTCGGTCAGTGTAAGACGAACGAATCCAACACCTTCCAACGATGTTTTTGTTGGAGGACTTGCTTATGCTTCCATCATATTCGGCGGGGCGGCAATATTCTACGTATTTACAGCTGAAACTGCAGCCAGTCATATTAACGCGGCTGGTGTATTTCAGAACTTGATTGCATTGGCTACAACTGGAATTGCCATGTTCGTTTATTCATACCTTTGTGAAAAAACCCCTGACGAAGATTCCCGCTGGTCAAGTAGAATGCTTACACCAGGTATAGTGATAGTTGGATTATTGTCATTTGCTATTTTCTTGGTGATTTCACGAATGCAATTACCTGAAATTATCGTTCTCGCAGCAGGATATATAGCTGGAAGTGTTGCAGTGGTAACTTATGTCGCCGCGGGTTATTTTGCCCTGGTTCATAAGGCAAAATCCTCATTCGATTCTAGAAGAATGGCTATCTCTTTCTTCTTACTTGCCGGTGCCTCACTCAACCATGTAATCTTGCTACCTAATCCTTCTGCTTTGTGGTTGATTTCGATTGCACTAATGGGAACTTCGCTAATAATAGCTATCGTAGCAACTGGATTTCCATTCCTCAAGCAAATCGGAATTGAAGAGCATTTAGCCTATAGAATCACAATTACAATAAGTGCATTGGTTATTTTGCCCTACATTGCAGTCCATCTAATTGAAACTACATTCATAATGACGACACTTGTTGATATTGGAGGTACTGTTTTAGTTCATGCAGCTGGATTTGTTTTTGCAATATCATTTGCCTATGCTCTTTACACGAAATCCAAATTACGAACTGCTCCTTATCAAACACCTATTATCATTCTTCTATTATATTGGTCAATTGCGGAACTCGCGCTAGTGTTTTGGCCTTTCTTTGCACTTCCCGGTATGGATTCAGAGTCTCTAATGCCCTATATAATTGGAGGATTTGTTTCAATAGTCAATCTTGCAATAGCTTCTCGGAGACTTCTCAATCCTCCAACTGATTATCTAATTGTTCCTACAAAGAAATTGTACATTGCTCTTGCAAGTCTTTTCAGTATCATGATCTACAGCTCTGAGTCACTTTACCGATATGCATTTCAAACTGGTTCTTTTCTAATTGATTTGCCCCTAACTATCGGACTTCTTCTGTCTTTAAGTTTCCTCTCCCTTTTTGTGCTTCTGAACTTCATTATCCTTCTTACTGGTGTTTCTGGTGGCAATTTTTCGTTTGATGCAGTTGCTGCGGGTTCTACAACAATATGGCTTGTAGTAATGACATTGAAAGCCAATTTTGCAACTTGGACTGCTGGTTGGTGGGCCGCAGAGGCGTTGATGGCGATAGTTTTTGCAACATTCCCTATCATCATCATGCGGTATTACTTAGAAGAATCATCTCATAATGTAGTCTTCAGAGAGCGGGCTGAGATATATTCAAAGTATCTGACTGACCTCATCAGGATACACAATCAGAGAACAATAAACGTTCTAGGCGATTCTGACGAACATTCAAAGATGAGTGAAGGGAAACTTGATGCTGTATCGCGGGCAATGCAAGAGGTAACCAGGGCAGATGATATAGCAAGAAACATGACTTCAATGATTGTGGCCTCTAGAATGCCAGAGGATGACCTAGAACCAATTGATTTGGTTAGCGCGATTCACCTGGCTGCTAGCCGTATTGAAACTGAGAAAGAGCTGGAGGCATTCATGACCATAAACAAAAAGAAAGGTGATTGCTTTGTGTTGGCTAATGTTTTGCTTTCTGATGCGTTTTACCATTTATTCCTAGGAACGGCAAATAGATTGGGATACCTCTTCCATATCGTTGTCGAGATAAACCCTGAGAATGAGCAACCGAAATCCAACTGGTATTTGACAATCTCACTCAAACTTGCTGCAGCTGAAAAAGTAGGTGAGGAAAATTTATTCTCAAGATATACTGAACGCGTTCGCTGGACCATCTTCGAGTTTGGATATGCCCAGAGAATAATGGAGTTGTTCTCAGGCTATATTCAAGCAGGGAAAGCAGTCTATTCTAACGATCAGCTAACCGTTTCTTTTGAAATAATCCTTCCCGCATCTAGAATCCTGGAGGAGGGTGATTAGGATGCAGTTCCTAAATTGTTCTTCAACATTAGCCTTATCTAAGATATCATTTCATCTAGTAAACAAAAAACCTTCTCCAAGATGATTGATGCGATGCTTGAATTCAGATTGGATCAAAGGAGCTCTAACTTATGATTTCCATTTTTCATAAACCCACTATAAAAAAACGAAACCACTCCAAGCCAGATTTGATTATATACTCTAAAGAGAGTAGTATCATCGCTTTACTGGAATCTTGCTGCTGGGAAATTGATTTGAAGGGGTGCAAAATACAATGAGCTTCAGCCCTACACGTGATAGGCAATTCAAAACAGTGCTTATAGGGGACACTGGAGTAGGCAAGACAAGTATCCGCAGAAGCTATATGGGTAAGAGTTTTTCATCTAGTCATATTGCAACACTTGGTGTTGATTTTGCTCAAAAGAATGTTAAACATAAAGAAGCAAATGTTAGACTTGCGATTTGGGATCTTGCCGGCCAGCACTCATTTGAGAGTGTGAGAAAGCATTACTACCAAGGTTGTCACAGTATTATCTTTGTATATTCTGTCATTGATAGTACTTCATTCATTAACTCGTCCCGCTGGTTTGTAGAGGTAAGTAAGTATCTAAAGCCCCTTCCGTGTGTTGCCGTCCTAGGCAACAAAATAGACCTTCGTTCCACATCTACTGCAACTGATGTTGTATCAGCAAAGGAGGGAGAGGAATTCTCCAAGAGATTTGACAACAAGCTTGGTATTCCAGTTGTCTTCAGAGAAACATCAGCTTTGACAGGTGAAAATATTCAAGAAATCTTTGATGAGATTGTAGGCATGATGCTTGACGAAAATCCTCTGAAGTACCAGCAATCAAACAATCTCAGACGCATGCATAAATTGTGAGAGCATTGAATTACTCTTCAATTTCATAGGTAAAAGGAATTCTGATGATGAATTGAGTTTCAGGACCATCAAACAGTTCTATAGATCCTCCCTGAGATCCAAGAATCACTCTAGATAGATAGAGTCCCATCCCTCTCTCATCTATACCTGAATTTGAATCCCTGATGAAAAGCATTTCCCGTTTTTCTGGTGAAATTCCCGGACCATTATTCGTGATTCGAATTTCAAAATTCTGCTTGTATAATGATATATCAACAGTAACAAGAGGGTTGCTTCCTGCATATTGCGTTGCATTTCTGAAGATATTTGTCCATACTAATGGCAATAGTCTGTTTGCTGTGAACACTTTCTTCTCAACATCTTTTTCACTGTTTATTTCCATTCTGAGATTCTTATGTGTACGTTCTGATTCTTCTGCAATTCCACGTATATGGTCTACGATATTAATATCTGGAGTTTCAAGGGGCATGGTAAAGGCATTGAGGAGATTTGACATTCTTATTCCAAGCCAATGTGATTGTTCTAAAATCGCGGATACTTCTCCTAAATCAACTTCGAGAAATAGCGGGGCAAGTTCCATTGCATTTTGCATGGCTTGAATATCATTTCTAAGGTCATGCCTAAACAGCTAATACATACTAGGTCTTTTTCTTTCCGTTGATCATGGATTCATTGATATTTAGAAAAGTGTCGTCTATTCTTTCCTCTTCAGGTCTGGCAACAATCAATGGTGGCCCCTGCTCAACGGTCATTCCTGCCTCATAGTCAAATACTTCTTGCAGTTTAGAGTTTGCGAGAGTGAAAAGCTTAGATAGAGGTAATTCCATTGGCATGCATCTTGACACTGCCCACAAGCAACACAAGAATCAGCTACATGTGCCAGACGAGTGAGAGGAAATAATGCACTAGGTGGAATCACACCAGCTTCTAAGAAATCTCTATTCGCTTCTAGCAAGCAGCTCTCGCAATAACAGATAGGACATGCATCTCTGCACCCATAACATTTGATACATTGACTGAACTCTTCCATCCAATAGTTGATTCTTTCTTCTTGGTTCATTTCCAGAATTGGGTTGAAATCATGCTCTCTCCATTTACGAGACGTTTCAATTTGAATTCGGTCTTTTTCTTCTCGGATATCAATGCTTTTCTTACTGGCTTTAGTGGCTTCAATGTACCCCTTCTTCAATGCCTTATCAAAAAGGATATTTCCCTTGTCAGAACAAACCTCCACAAATGATGATTTTTCTGTTTCTTCTTCAGTGCCCCATTTTCCTATTGCAATATCTGCAAATACCGGGATATTATAGAGGCACCTTCGGCAGTTCTCTCTAAGGCCAAAGCCTTTCTTCTCTAACGATTGAAGGCTTTTCGATTTCTCTATTCCATCCTTGAGTGTGATGGTGACCCTTCCGTTTTCGACCTCCTCACTGATGATATCATCAGGGTTGATTTTGAACTCTTCCCTGAACATCTGTCTAGCTGTTGCAGGAGATATTGTTCCAGTACAATTGAAACCAATAAGAGTGACATTTTCTTTGTCTATTTGCTCTCTTTTCTGCAACTCGATGATTGCCCGGATGTCGCATGGTTTTCCAACAACAGCCAGTTTCATCTTGGATGCGCCATCCAAATACTCTTTGACAAATCGAGCAATGTTCGGCGCAGAGCAATGTAGTGACCCTGTTGTTTCCAATAAATCACTTGAGTCTTGAAGTAGCACTGGAATACCTGCAAATCTATCTCCATTCTTTGCCTTAACTGCAACGACGCCATCAATCAGCTTGGCATCTAAAGCACACTTCAGGATTGAAGCTACAGCTCCTCCCGATTCTGAGTGAGCTAGAATTTCCGTATCCGTAGATCGAACTATGTACATTGGATTACTCATTTCGCCACCTCTATTTTAACCGCACCGAATTTGTATTCAGGCATTCCACATGCTGGATCTAATACCGGATTTGTTAGCTTGTTAGCGCATGCTTCACTGAAGTGGAATGGGATGAATATTAGCCCCGGGGGCACATCCTTTGTTACATGCGCTTCTGTTTTGATATTTCCACGTCGAGTTGATAATGTGACTTTCATTCCATTACGGATTTTTTCTTTAGCCGCATCAG
>JARGGA010000131.1 GCA_029210805.1 Candidatus Thorarchaeota archaeon | reverse complement strand
AGAATCAACATGTACCATGATTCCTACTACTGTTGCTGATGCCAACATGAAAGATAGTATCGTCACTATCCACCGCTTTCTGCTCTGAAAGGCATCATAGCCTGCTAACATCGCGCACACTGATACACGCTACTCCCGTTCAATGCTATTCTACGGATTTTTGGACAACCGTGGACCCAGCTGTCTGATTTGGTTTCCTGATTTGGTGACTAATAAAGACCTGTTTTAGCGTATTGAATTTTGCACAAAACGATATGCTCTGTAAGACGAAGGATTAAAAATGAATGCGGCTTCTCTGTTCATATAATAGTGTGAGAGAGACTAATACAAATGTCGGACGAAATAATGACAATGAAGTACGAATTCTTCAGTTGGAAGGGTTTTTTCGCTGGTGCCATAGTAATATCCGTGTCGCTAGTTCTACAATCTCTGATTAGCTTCCCTCTCATATGGATTGAACGTTCCGTAGGATATATCATACTGATTATCTCCTCTGCAATTATTATTGGTGTTTCCTCTGGCAGTGTCCTCGTATTTTTATTCCCTCCTGATCAAGACGTGATTGGAGTAGCTGGTCTTGGAAGTGATAATATGATACAGCACATAGCTCTCTTTCTTGTGATATTAGCGCTTATACAACCAATAATGTCTGGGTTTGTATTCTTCTTCGAATATTTTGGTGATGATCCTTTTGCTGTTATCTGGGTAATCGTAGGTTTCGCTGCACCTAGTGCGGGATTTGCAGTATCAATGTTTGATAGATCACGTGCAATAGCCATGGATCTTGAGATATATTTCTCTCATCATGCAAAACTGGATATGGCTGCTTTAGATTGGCTTCATGGTTTTGGGCCACGAACTGCAGTGTATCGGATGGGGATGCTAGAGAATGCATCTGCTCGAGTAGAAGGGCTACGCATACGTGGACATGAAATCATCAAAGAAAATGAACAATTTGCAATTAATAAATAATGATTCACGGATGCTTCTGTCTCATATGTGCCGCTAAGCCTTCTTCAGTCCAAGCAACCCAACTACATTTCAAGCAAGTGAGTTTTCTGCTACCAGTACCGAATCTTGGAGACGTTCGCTCATCAAGTTCGTAGATTGTTCCACCATATCCGCTTCGTTTCTTGCTGCTAATCTTGAATCGTTTCTTAAAGCAATCCTCGCATATTGTTAGATTCTTCATTTCTTCTACAGCAAAGTTGTCTTCTAGAGTCTTAGCTGGAGGTATGGTGCCAATGTCATTTCCGCAGCTTTCGCATAGTGTTGCTGTTATTGGAATCAACTTCCTCTGATGAAATTCGTTGCATAATCGGCACACCTACAATGCCAATCTGCCTTATTTCTTTTATCGGAACTCTACAATATGGAATTACATCGTGATATGTAAATATGCCTAAAGAGTGTTCGTGTAGAATTCTCCTGCCGTTCTGAAGACATCTTCGGTTCCTTCACCTGTAAGGCAGGACGTTTCGATGAAAGCGACTGGATGGAGCTTGCCTCCCTCGCCCATTTTCTTTGCCAATGATTCGGCAAGTTTGAATCCTTCTTCACTTGAAACTGGAGGTTCTAAAGGATCTGGTTCTCCAGAATCTCGAATATCCTTCTTATTTCCTACAATGATTATCGGAGGTGTCCTTGCAGCTTTTACTGTTGATTCCTTGAGCCAAAAGTCGATGCTCTCAAAACTCCACCTATCCGCTACTGAGTATACAATAATTATTGTATCTGTTTCATCGTAGAATTCTCTTCTAGAAACCTTCATGTTAACCGCGTCATCAAATGACCAAACATTGACGTCTACTCGGTAATCCTCTAATCTGAATATTCCAGACCGAATGTATTCCCTCGGTTCGCCATCTATTTCAGGTCCATCCTGAATTTTAAGTCCACCCTTGTTCTGTAGGCTGTGCTTACCGACACCATCCTCTCCTAGGATTACAACTTTGGTGCTGACCAATGGTCTAACAGCATGTGAAGGGGTGGTCTTATCTTTTGGTTTCATTGCCTCCTCGAGAGTAATAGAACCATCTACCTCATCCCGTATCTCAGTGATTTCCTCCACATCTTTTTCTAAATGCTCTTGGTGTGTTTCATGCGTTTCGATAAATAAATCGTCAAGCGTTTCAATAGATTCTGCTTCATGTTCCTTTTCGATTTCATCCAATGGTTCTGAAACTACCTCCACTGATTCAATTCCGTCACTACTGGAAACTAAATTAGGATCAGTGGCAGTTGAAGCATTTGAGGCTTTTACTTCGCTTGACCCTGTTAATGATATTCGAATCAGAGGCTTTGTTGAAGAAACCTCATCTACTTGAGATTCAGGACTTGGAGCCATGAAAGTATCACTTATTGACTCGACTGCAGTTAGAGCATCCTCAATATCCGGCAAGTCTTGATCATCGATTACTGTCACTTGCCCTGCTTTGACATCCAGAGACTTTTTGGTAGTTATCAATGGAATGGATTGTGACTCATCCTCTTCTTCATCTTCCACTGCATCCGGAACAGAATCAATTTCGTGAATCAATTCAGGTTTGGAGGTTACAACAGGTTCTTTGACCTTCTCTTCGGTAAGAACTTCTTCAGAAATAATTTTCTTTGCTCTGGGAACTCCTATCGTAATTAGAGAATCCACAAGAACTCCCGGTGGTAATCGTTTTCCTATGAATTGGAAATACACCTGCAGATCATCAAGCACATCGTCGAAGCTTCTATTTCGTACCTTTATTTTCTTCTTGATGAGACCTCTGTCTCTTACTTCAACATATCCTGGGAGCAATGTTATTGTTACTGTTGTACCCGGAACTCGCAGGTCTTCTCATCTCCAGAGAGTGATTGTAGGACTTAGTTCACATCGTGTCTTAACTGTTTCGTGAGCTTCTATACAAACCTGTACATAGTCATCAATTTTGCACTTAAACAGAAAGAATTATGTTCTATGAACGTTGATTCAGGTCTGAACCTACTATGACACAGATCGATTTTAGTAAGTATGTTGAAGTGATTCATGACTGGCCTGAACCCGGTAGTGCGGTATGCGATATTAGTCGCTTACTTGAGCATCCAACTGTTTTTCACCATGCAGTTGCCGCTCTCGCAAAACCATTCCTTGATGTACAACCCAACAAAGTGATTGGAATTGAACAACGAGGTCTTGCCTTGGGCAGTGCAATTGCTTACTATCTTGGTTGCGGCATTGTTCCTGCACGATCAATTGCGTATCTCCCAGATGACTATAGCCGACCAGTTGAATTTCTGCCTTCAAAAAAATTCGTGGATCGACGTCTGGCTCTTGTTGCAGATTCCATTGATCCTGGCGACCGAGTTGCAATAGTTGATGACTGGCTTGTTCAGGGCACTTCCGTTCTTGCAGTTGAAAAAATTGTGGAGAAACTTGGAGCTACTATTGTAGGTGTAGCCTGTGTTATCAATAATCTCACTGAAGCTCGAAGAAAGTTACTTGGGCGACCTGAGATTATTGCTTTGATCGAAAATCTCGTCGCTCCTAAGGAGTAACTTGAGTCCTGATATGAATGGAAACCTCTCTGAGGTTTCCGTTTACTTTTACAAAATTCAAAAAATAGGGGACGAGTCGACAAAAGAATCGACTCGAGTATTGTTCTAATCTTCCTGCTGTCTGAGCTCTCTTCTCAGAACCTTTCCAACTTGTGACTTCGGTAGGGTTTCTACAAACTCAACATCAGTTGGAACTTTGTAGACCGCCATTCTCTCTTTGCAGAATGTCCTAATCTCTTCCAATGTTGAACTCTGTCCAGATTCAAGAACAATAAATGCCTTGACGGTTTCTCCACGAGTTTCATCAGGAATACCTATGACTGCAACTTCCATAATCTTAGGATGTTCGAAGAGAACTTCTTCCACTTCGTTTGGCCAAACCTTGTAACCGGAAGCGTTGATGAGATCTTTCTTTCTATCAACGATATAGGTCCACCCCTCAGAATCCATTTTCGCAATATCCCCAGTGAAGAGCCATCCATCTTTCAGAACGTCAGCAGTTTCATCTGGGCGGTTGTGATAGCCCATCATTACCTGGGGGCCTTTAACTGCAAGTTCTCCAACCTCTCCAAATGGCATGTCCTTTGTTTGGTCATCAAGATCTACAATCTTACAATATGTGCTTGGGAATGGCAAGCCAATAGCACCAACCTTTCGTTTCTCTTTATCGAGTGGATTAGCATGAGTTACAGGACTTGCTTCAGAAAGTCCATAACCCTCAATAATCATCGAGTTAGTTGCCGCTTCAAACTTTCTGGTTACTTCTGGTGGTAATGCCATAGCTCCGGCAATTGACAATTTGAGCGATGTGATGTCATACTTACTTACTTCCGGATGACTGTAGATTCCAATAGCCAACGTTGCAACAATAGGGAATTGAGTCGGTTTCTCGTCATTTATCCTTTTGAGAAGATTTTTGATATCTCTGGCATTAGGTATCAGAATGATACTGCTGCCCCAGGAAATTGCGAGGTTCATTGAAACCGTTTGACCAAAGATATGTTGCATTGGCAATGCAGCAACGAATTTCTCCTTACCCCGTTCTGCCATCCAACTCATCCATGCTCCACATTGCTCACAATTGGCTTTCAGATTATTATGCGTCAGCATTGCAGCTTTAGGTATACCAGTAGTTCCACCCGTGAACTGGTAGACTGCAAGATCCTTTGCAGGGTCAATGTCAACTTTAGGAGGTTCGGGTATGTTTCCTGCCATCCAATCGTTCCAGAGTAGGTCTCCTTCCTTTAATGGTGGAACATCCTTCATCTCTTTCTTGTACACTGTCTTAGGAGCTAGGATCTGCTTCAGTTTGCTCATGGGATCCCAAGCAGCTGTAACAATGACATTCTCCAGACTAGTTTCTTCTCGAATCGCCATGACGTTCTTGTAGAAGAAGTTCAGAGCAACAATCGTCTTGGCACCCGTATCCTGTAAGTATATCCTCAACTCTTTTGGCATAGCAAGAGGATTAACTGGGGTTACAATAGCCCCACATTTCAGAGCTCCATAATATGCGATAGGAAATTGGGGACAGTTTGGAAGCATTATAGCAACCGAGTCCCCCTTCTTGACTCCCATCTTGGAGAATCCATAAGCTGCCTTGTCTATCATTTCTCCAAATTCGCGGTAAGTTATTCTTACTCCCTCATAGAAGAGGGCTTCGTTATCCGGGAATTCCTTGACCGCTTTGTCTACATATGCAAACAGAGGTCCTTCAGGAATTTCAATATCTTGTGGCGTACCACCGACATAGTTCTTAACCCATGGTCTTTCCATTTAGTTATCTCTCCCGATTACCGGTATGACAATCGTAATGTATTACTGCCAGCGGCCATGCCATTTATTGTTTCCGTTTAGTTCTCAAGAACCATCTTATCTCTTAGAGTGTCATCTCTAATTACTGTTAGATAGTGAATTCTATCCATTTCCACATATCCAACAGCATATTCTAGCAAATTATCATCAAACATCTCTGAGCTAAAAAGCCAGTGACATCCAAAACCACGTGTAATCTGAAGAAACAAATCCCATACGTCTTCCAGAACCTGATTGGCAAGATGATAATCTCCTGCCTCTATCGTACTTGGCATGTTAGTTTGAGCAAAAGTAACAATTTGTAGAAGAGCGCTATCCGGCTTAGATCTCTTCCCGAATTCTGAAACCCAATCTCGCATCTCTTGCTGAAGGAATGTAATCATTTTCATTTTCAATGCCTTTTCCATATCTATTGGGGTTCCATCAGCGTTCTTCATTTCTTCTTGCTTTTCACTGAGGGTTTTGATGCTTCTTTCCAAAGCCAAATTGATTTTGGGTGTCATAATCCGTGTTCGTTCAATCCAAGCTCCCACCTTATACAACTTCACCATTGAGCTGACAACAGGTATTCTCTGATAGATTTTATTTAGCACAACAATTGCTACTAATATGCCTACTATGGATAATGATGCGAAAAAGGGTGCGATATTACTTGATACAAAACCCGAATAAGGTAGAAGAGATGTCATAGAAATAAAAGCAAGAGTTGTTATGAGACGGGCTTTATCGCTATTCAAAAATGGCGAATTTTTACATTTCACATCAATTGGTAAGTCACAAAGTCGAATTCTCTTGAAGTGGTATTCCTGCAAATCCCTTGTATTCGTATGGTAATCCCCACATGGCGTGGCTCTAAGTTTTGATTTTCTTGAATATATCTTTCCAATAATCGTCAGAAGAAGATTAGTGAATTCCTCAATTGGCTTCATTAGCGACAATAAAGAAGCTATTATCATCGATAACATTGATAACCCCAGTAATAGTCCGACTGACTCCTCAATAGCTGCATACGATAAAGGCTCTACAAATAGATTCCAAAATACCATACCCACTGTGAATCCAAGAGGCATATACACTAGGCTTTGATACTTTGAATTGTGCAGGAATTCTAAGGCTATTGTCGAAGACATGTCATCTACCTCAAGGTTTCACTGATATCTCGTATTTACGAATGAAGTTGCGATCCTGAATCTCGTAAACGATATGCCCGTCACACGGAGCAATACCCTTAATCTCGAAAGTAACGGAAACAATTCCTTGTTCATTTTTTGTGAATACATGCGTACCCTCATTGGGAACGTTGGTTACACTGGCCCCCACAATATATTGTCGGATTTCAATCGAGTCGCTTTCCAAATCCGTACGCCTTTTCAATGTGTAACTGTCTTTCTTGTTTCCCTGAATACTAAAATCAATTTGCTTTGTTTCTCCAACTGCAAGGTTTATCTTCTCAGGGTCACTTGGTAGCACACTCTGACGAATATCAATCGGAATCGTGAATTTTTCATCAGATGCTGCTTCACCATGTTTGTTGTTGTACTTCAAATCAATCAATAGCGCAAGGTTCTCCAGTTTATCTCGGATATCTCCTCTCAAGATTATTTCGAATTCCATTAGATAATCGATATGAGATATCTCGTCGACCGAAGTAGAGGTATTCCATACTACTCCTAACATATCCATTCTACGATCTTCATCCTTGACGCTATTTCGCCAAGAAGGCTTTAGTCCTCCGGATATTCTAACATCTCGGGCTACACCACCTCCGTCATTTCTGAGTCGCAAGCTTCTAACCAATGGATTAGGATCATCCTCGTCAGATACAATGCTTAGGTATGGATGATTGAGGTGAATTCGTTCAAATGATGCACCTAACGACATATAGAATCCTTCTAAATCATGGGGTTGAATCATTAGAATTATGTGATTGTCACTTCCGGATTTAATAATTCGTGATATCGATGCCTTCAACTTCTTGATGTTTTCTTCAGATAGTTTCTTGGCATTGTAAATGGATTCAATTAAGTTCTGCATTTCCTCAATCTGGTCTCTAATGTCATTCTTATCATCAAGTAAATTCGATGATTTTCGAATACTATTGAGCATTTCAAGCTCCTCTGAAGCAACTTCCAAACCATCTTTTGCATCAAGAATCTCATATTGAAGGGATTGGTGGAATCCTTCCACATGATGTGTTGTTGGCATTTGCTCTGAAACAGAATGTATCGCTTCCATAAACAAATGTTGCACTCTAAGGATATGATAGTATTCTTTCACATTGTACGCAGTCGATGCGAAGTACCTTCGTAGTTTATCATACGCCATTCGCATATATTCTGCTGCATCAATAAGATGTGCTATTGCTTGGGTTATTCCGCCCTTTATAACAAACCACTGAGAAAAATGTGCTTCCTCCACGCCTTTTATCATATTAGAAATTCCCGCCATGAAAGAGAACACATGTGCATCTGGCCATCGCTTGCTACTTTGAACCTTGTCAAATTCTGCATTCTTCGTGTATAGCTCTTCTGTATGATATCTCAATCTTCTTATTTCTTCAGGATCAATTTCTTTAGATGTTCTTATTTTCGTATCAATATTCATGCAATGTGATAGACTTGATATCATCTCATTTATCAGGTGTAATTCGTTGATAACCCCAACTTCAGTATGACGACAAGCTCTATAGGCAAATTCCTTTACATCACTATAGGCGGTGAAGATAGCTTGCTTTCTTATGTGCTTCTTTGTCACTAAATGTCGAACTTTTCTCAAATGAGGTAGAGTCATTACGATATTGGAAAGTGACCTGAGAACAGTGTACTCCCTTACATCCCGCGTTATGAAGACATGTTCTGCAGCGGCATGCAGTGCCGCTTGAACCTGTTTCACAATTGAAAACGCTTCCTTTGAAATATCCGTTGAATCAGTTAGACAGAA
>JARGGA010000130.1 GCA_029210805.1 Candidatus Thorarchaeota archaeon | reverse complement strand
TTCATAATCCTAATAATAAATTCAATAATTGGATTTGTTCAGGAGTACAAGGCAGAAAAAACCATTGAATCAATTCAGGGACTTATCGAACAGAAATCCATCGTCATTCGAAGAGGCGAGGAGATGGAAGTATCTTCGGACCTTTTGGTCCCGGGAGATATTCTTCTTTTAAGTGCAGGAGAGAAGGTTCCTGCAGATGGAAGGGTTCTCTTCGAAAGGAATTTGAATATTGATGAAAGTCTACTAACTGGTGAAAGTGTTTCTATCAAGAAGGAAGTTATTTGTTTACTGGAAGACCCTCACTATTATGAAGAATCCAATCGAGTTTTTGCGGGTTCTTTTGTAACTCAGGGAAGAGGTAGAATACTTGTTGAGAAAACTGGAAACAATACTACTCTTGGAGAAGTAAATAAAGAGATTTCAGATATAGAAAAAGAACCTACATCAATTGTAGTTAGAATGAAACGCTTGAGTATCTTCTTTCTGATACTTGCATCTGCCTTTGTCATTGTAACACTGTTACTTGGTTTGTATCGGCAGATAGAGATAGTTGAGTTGTTACTCTTTTCACTTTCGGCTCTTGTATCGTCGATCCCAGAAGGAATGATTGCGGTTATCACGATTGTACTTTCAGTAGGAGTATATCGACTATCAAAAAGAAATGTAATAGTTCGAAATCTGTGGGTAGTGGAAACTCTTGGAAGTGTGAATGTTATTTGTACTGATAAAACTGGCACTCTTACTCGCAATCAAATGACAGTAAGACGGATTTACACTCCAAATCATTTCTACGAAGTCAGTGGATCAGGTTTTGATGCCGAAGAAGGACAAATCTATCTTGCTGGGTGTGGACCCAGTGGCTGTTTGCAGTTGGAAAAATTCAAAGAACCAAATCTACCTCCTGATGCAAGTAATCCAATTAAGGAATCCAAGTTGAGTGAATACCCAGATTTGGAGGATTTGCTTTCGTATTTTTCATTGTTAACGATTCAGATCTCTATTATGAATGCTTGAAAGAAGATGATTACAGAAGGAAATGCCTTCCTGGAGAAGGAATTTGGAGAATTCGAGGATCACCTACCGAAGCATCTTTTTTAGTCGCTTTAGAGAAATCAGGTCTTCACAAGTATGTGTTAGAGGAAGCCTGGCCGCGAATATCCGAGATACCATTCTCAAGTGATAGGAAATACATGGCAACTCTTCATGAGCACGGCAGAGGTCTAACTGAAAAATCAACGAACCTACTTATCGTGAAGGGAGCTCCCGAAAAGATAGAAGAATTCTTAGAGAAACCATCTCGATCACAGGAGATTGCGAACGAGTTTGCGTCACAAGGATTGAGAGTATTAGCTTGTGCGGTCAAACGTATTCCTCAAAATCGCAGACAGATTTCTGATGAAGATCTAACCAATATGCAATTTGTTGGTCTCTGCGGCATCAATGATCCACCTCGAGAAGGTGTAGCTGAGTACATTAGAAAAGCTGAAAGTGCAGGCATCTCGGTAATGATGATAACCGGGGATAATGAATTCACTGCACGAGCGATTGGTAAAGAAGTAGGAATCCTAGTGGAAGAGAGAGGAGATAGGTCTCTTACTGGTGATGATATTGACTCGATGAGCGACGAGGAATTAATAGATGCCGTGAATTCAAATGTCACTATTCTCTCCAGAACAAGCCCTATCCATAAGCTACGTGTTGTAAAAGCCCTTCAAAGCCGTGAGAAAGTCGTCGCAATGAATGGTGATGGCGTTAATGATAGTCCAGCTCTAAGTCAGGCAAATGTAGGAATAGCAATGGGTATTACAGGTACGGATATTGCCAAAGAAGCCTCAGACATCATCCTTCAAGAGGAGAAGTTTCAAGCAGTAGTTGATGGTGTCGAAGAAGGTCGTCATATACTCGACAGTCTAAAGAGAGTGGTGCTCTTTCTACTATCAACTAATTTAGCTGAGAGCTTCCTGATTCTATCGGTTCTTTTATTGTTTACAAATCCGGTTCTTCTATTACCACTTCAGATTCTCTGGTTGAATCTTGTGACAGATGGTATGTTGGATATGGCATTATCATTGGAACCAAAAGGCAAAGGACTACTTGACAAACCACCCGACTCTCTTCAAGAGAGAATTGTAAAACGCAAAAATTCAGGGCTCGCTATCTTTTATGGATTGATGATGATGACCTTGACACTTATTATCTACATCATCTATATCGGAGCACCTACTGAAAAAACGCGAACTATGATATTCTTGGGTCTAGTTATCATGCAGTGGTTTAGTGTGCAGAATTGCAGATCTCAAGATAAATCAATTCTAGAAGTTGGGTTATTTACTAATAGAATAATATTCATTGTTTATATTGTTGATATTTGTCTCGTAGCAATACTGTTCCTCTTCCCACCGCTTACTGCAATTTTCCAGCTCGTAGTTCCATCGATTCTGGATATGGTGACAGTTCTCGCTATTGCTCCATTTGTACTAATCGGCGAAGAGATTAGGAAGAAAATAATGAAGTGAGGGTCATTCTCCTACAAGTATCTAGAATGATTCGCCATTGCAGAAGTCAGAAGTTGTAATCCTGTGTTTCCATTAGAATCATATGGAAAATGAAGCTTGCTCAAATTCTAAAGAGTAAACCGCTCCAGAATTCAAAGCTGTGCTTTCTTATAGACATCAGGGATTCGTAGCCCAGTCTTACCGTTGAAGACATCTCGTAGCAAATCAAAGTGTTCATCGAGATCCTTCAAGAGCTTCTCAAGTTCACCGGTTTCAATGTTTGGCTCAGCAGTCCAAATTGTCAGGTAGTTGCTGATGACGCCAACATCAATTCCACTCTCTTCTAAATCGCGAAATATGGTTATCTTAACCAGGAATTCTGCTTCGAACATATTGAGAATGTCGTGAACGCTTAGAATAATCAAGTCAAGAAAACCAACCAAATCCTCAAGTTCTGGAGACTCATCAAGATTGCCTCTTAGGGATTCATTGAATGTTTGAATGGTTGATGCACGCCCACGTAGGGTTTCAAACATCTTCATGAGTTTTGTAAAGTCTTTGATGCTGGTTTCTAGTGAAGGAACGAGGCGATCAAATAGATTAACTAGAAGCTTGCCCCTCGTATTCTCCCGGATATTTTGATAGCCATCTAATTTGCCCACAGGGCCGTCCAGATGTTCAAGCTGTACGAGAGTATTTGTCACTGCTTGAATTGATTTAACAGAATTTCGCTGTATCTTCGACCAGCGCTCGACAAAGCTATCAATGCCGTCACGAAGGTCTTCAAGGGTGTCGAGCTCTCGATTCATCGTAACAATTCACTCAATGATGAATTATTTACAGCATTTATAACTCATTCTCAGAGGGCAGTGTCTTGCGAATTCATCAAAATTATGAGATTTTTGAAGTGTCAACTTTTCTAGTTCTCTCAAATGCCACCTTCAATGCATCAACACTACTTGTGGCCAAACCTACAATATCACCAGTAAAGAGTGAAACTAGCACCTGCGCAGCTTTTGCTGGAGCATCAGTTCTTTTCTGAATAGAATCTATCTCAGTTGAGAATTTGTGCCACAGTCCGTCAATCGTGCCTCGTTCAACGACCCCTTCTTCCTCTAGAGCTTTCACAAGATTGCGGCCAACGAGACCTCCCTCGCTAAAGCCACATACGATATCAAGGGTTTGTTTGGCCTCTTGATCATCCTTCGACCGCTCCATCAACCCAACAAATGAGGCGGTGGTGTGTTGTACTGTTTCAAGTAGTTCTATCAGTCGAGCTTTCTGGAGAGGTTCCAAATCAGAAACAAGGGTTTGATCAATAGTCTTCTCAATCTTTCCAAAGTCCACAAATGAAAGATCCTTGAACCTAAGCTTCTCATCACCATATTCATAGCCTTCAAGAATCAGCTTTTGTGTAGATTCTGAGGTCGCAAGTTTGAGAACCTCATCAACAGTTTTCTTATTCCACTCTGGACTCAAGTTGGCAAGAAATGATGTGAAAGCTGGGAAGAGCATTCGTAGTGTTAGGCGCAATCGAGCACGGGTCTTCTTGGTTGTTAATGCAGGACTTGAGTTTTCATCACCCATCATCAACAGAGAATATTCAATAGATCTCTTCCAAGCAGGTTCGAGTGGTGTATCTACAATGGATAACGCCAGAGCAGATTTGTAATCCGTCATGTAAGCAGTCTGTACTTCTTCTGTAAGTTCGGCATCACCCTTCTTTTGTCTATCAAGAAGTGTTGCAACGTGGTTCATGATTAGAACCAGATCCATCTCAGTAGGTTCTTGACCACTTGATGCTAATAGATCAAGTCCTTCCATTATGCGAAGAGCGAAGTGATAGGTGACACCTGAATGAAACGCGGCTTTACCCAACTCCGTAAGCTGGTAATTTCCGGATCCCTCGTCCTTGACAAGAGGATAAGGATCATTCGTCATCTTCTTTATTGCAACAGTTGTCGACCCCTTCTTGAAGAAGGCAGATAATTTTTCCGAGACTTCTTTCCTTTCGTTTTCATTTGTCATTAAACCATTGCCAATGAGTCCTATCAGAATGGAACTTAGATTTGATTCATCAATGAACCGTAGAGGCATTCGAGGCGAATTGTACACTCTTCGAAGTTCACCTACATCTTCTATTGTCTTTGTGAAGACAGTGCATACACCAGGTCTGATGCGACCTCGTCTAAGTCTAATTGCTCTAGCCATCATGGATTGACGAAAAACTTCATCCATTCCAGGTGACTCCATAACTACATGCGACACAGGTGCAGTGATCCCATACGCTAGTGCTTCACTACCAAATATGAATCGCAGATACCCACGCCTCATAGCCCACTCGATAAACCATCTCTCAGAATTTGAAAGCAGACCATGGTAAACGCCAATACCATCGCTGAGTAGGCTTGATAGTGGGTAGCCAATTTTAGCAAGTATTGATCCAACACGACCCAATCGTTCCTTGATTAGAGGGTCGATATCATATGATATTGCAGCACCTATCTCAGATCCTTGGTCCTCAATGAAGGTGTTCATGTGGTCAATAGGGGTCATGTACACCAAAGTTCGAACCCCATCATCGGCAAGATTCTGGAGTAGGTCTGTTAGTTCTGCATCCTTTTCCTTCTTTGAATCATAACGAACCATCTTGATATCCGGGGGTTCATACGATCTTTCATCAAGAACAAGTTTCACTCCGAAATAGGATTCCAATCTCTCAGGTTCTTCAAATTCAGCTGATAGAACAAGCGTTCTTGGAGAAGGTGTTATTTTCTCCCGAAAGAACGTCGCGACTTCAAAGATTCTGAGACCGCGAATGGGGTCATGCAAAATTGAATGAACATCATCCAAGGTAGTCGCTACAATTTCATGGGATAGAAGCCAGTCTCTTGTTTCTTTGTATCGAATAAACTCAAGCAAAGCATCGGGTGTTGCAATTAGTATATTCGGAGCAGTACCTTTGGTTAAACGTTGAACCATATCAGATTCAGCAACACCACGAAAAACAACTAGAGGTCTGAGAAACCAACCAAAGTATTGAGAGATTGTTGCAGCAGTTTCTCTAGCGGAGGCATGAAATGGAGCAACAATGATTGCGAGAGAATTGTCATTCTCATCTTTCACATTCTGTTTCTCACATAGCTTCTTGTACATCTCATTTGCAGAAAAGAGAATTCCTGCGAATGTCTTTCCAGTTCTTGACTGCGACATTAGCGCTATATTATCAGAACCGCTGTAGAGACCGGCCTTTGAGGCAAGTTGTTGAACTTCGTTCAGTTCCTGAATTCCAAGGGCACGCAAAACACGTACTAGTGATGGCTCAAGCGTATCCATTCCGTACCTACTCTCCAACAAACACAAGAGGGAAATAGTTTGAATTAAAACTATAGCTCTTTCTCAGCGATTTGGGAAACGACGCATCTATGTGAGCTTGGATATGTCCACCTTTCTGGTACGTCCAGTAGCGGCTTGAAGAGCCCTGACACCTCCAGTTGCTAATCCGACTATGTCCCCTCTGAAGAGAGAAAATAGAACCTTGGCCGCAGCAGCAGGTGCGTCGGTTCTCTTCTGAATCGTTTCCACTTCTGTAGAGAATTTGTTCCAAAGTCCGTCAATGGTTCCTCTCTCAACGACTCCTTCCTCCTCTAGAGCGTCCCACCACACCCGCCTCACTGAAGGTACAGACGATGTCAAGTGTTTCTTTGCACTCAGCGTCGTCTTTTGACCGCTCCATTAGATCCACAAATGAAGTGGTTGTGTGTTGAACTGTTTCAAGAAGATCAATCAATCTTGCTTTTTGTAAGGGAGAAAGATCGGAGGACAATGTATCATCAATGCTCTTCTCAATATTGCATTCCACTTTGAGGAACTGAAGACTGGTTCAATTCCATACACTTCAGCTCCAAGACTCATTAACTCAGTATCAGACTTCATTGATTCCAATACGCTCCTACACGGATACGTAGAGAATCTAGGTATATAATCCCATAGATATAATATGTTTATTCCGTAAGGAGTTAATATGTCAAGTACTTGTGGAGTTTATATATTCGCGATATGATTGAGGAACTGTGGGTTGTCTTGAGGAGCATACTACTTTTGGGGAATGCCCTCTCCCAATCCCTCCTACCACGGCTCCGATGAGGAACTTGCCTTTTCAGGACTCCGAACTTTCATACTCTAGGTCATTGCAGTATATATTTAAGAACTGATTTGGACGAGTGCGATAATTGATTACAATTTCGAGTTGATTATTATGGATTTGAAAGTCACTAGAGGCGCGGGACCACCAGTTTCAGCCCAAGAAGTAGAGATTGTCGAGAGGAAAGGCAAAGGCCATCCAGACACACTCTGTGACAAAGCAGCTGAGGAGCTTTCAGTAAGACTCAGCGAATATTACATTGAACATTTTGGTAGCGTACAGCATCATAACGTTGACAAGGTACTTCTTGTCGGAGGTCAGTCCAATACCAAATTTGGTGGAGGCGATGTCATAGAGCCAATCTATCTATTGCTCAGTGGACGTGCAGTTGACGTAGTTGACAGAAACTACGAGAAGCAAGTACCTGTTGGAAAATTCGCAGTTGAGCATACTAGAGAATGGCTACATGGCGACCTACCTCATCTAGACGTTAACTCTGATATCATCATTGATTACAAGATCCGTGCAGGCAGCACTGACTTGGTTGGAAACTTTGATGTTTCACAAGATGTGCCTCGTGCCAACGACACTAGCTTTGGCGTAGCTTTTGCACCTTTCACCGATACAGAGAAAATTGTTCTCGAATCAGAAGAGCTCCTAAACAGCTCAAAGGTCAAGAAGGCATGGCCTCAGATTGGAGAAGATGTAAAGATCATGGGAACCCGTGTGGACAACAAGATACACGTTCAGGTTGCCGCTGCAATCATCACCACAGAAACCAAGGATGCAGATGAGTATCTCAATGTCATGGATGCAATCAGGAACACCGTTCTAGATTACGCAGTGAAGGTCACGGATCATGAAGTTGAAGTCGCTGTTAACACTGCAGACTCCTATGAAAATGGACTGTACTATCTCACAGTCACAGGCACATCAGCTGAACAAGGTGATGACGGTCAAGTAGGCAGAGGTAACCGTGCAAATGGTTTGATTACTCCTTACAGACCGATGACCCTAGAAGCTGCAGCAGGTAAGAATCCTGTTTCTCACGTAGGAAAGACCTACAACGTTGCAGCCAAGGAGATTGTTGAGCGAGTTGTGAAGGAACATCCAGACCTCAGTCAGGTCTACTGCTACATGGTTTCAAAGATTGGAGCACCTATCACTGAGCCACAAGCAGTGAATGTAGAACTCTATGGTGAGTGCGATCTCAATGCGATTAGAAAATCTGTTGAGTCAGTCACCAAGGAAGTTATTGCAAAACTCCCAGATGTCTGGAAGGGCTTTGTCAAACGAGAGCATCAGCTCTGGTAATCAAGTGTAATTGTAAGAGACCCTTAAGGGGTCTCTAACTACTATTTTTCTTCGCTATTTACTGGCATAGTTATTGGAATGAGTAAACCAATCACTGGCGAGTTTTCCGGTCGTATCTCCGTTCCAGATAGTACCAGAACCCCCACAATACAATCCCAGTCCAAATGAAGAGAATACTGTCAAATGGTACGAGAATGGTAGAACTCTGTACATACCAAAGAACGATAGGTAGAAAACCAATGGCCAGCACAAGACCTGAAATTGCCTTCAGTGCTGAAAGGAAAGTCCAGCTTTCAAGTATGCTATTTGATTTAGCCTCTGGCCCAAAGATTTCTTCGTTCTCCAGATTCAGTCCTTCGTAGTTGTCCGCCATTTTAAAGACCGTTTCCCGAAACCTATACAATCCTAGACATCGAGTCCAAGATGTTGTTCGGT
>JARGGA010000129.1 GCA_029210805.1 Candidatus Thorarchaeota archaeon | reverse complement strand
TTCTGGGAGCACTTCACTCTGGTGTCCAAGATCGTGCAACTTACAATGAACGGTAAGAAAAGGAGTTTGGGATACTGGGTGCCAATTAGATATGGCTACCCTCCGAGCCTAGCAGCTTGGATGACAAAAATCGATAATGCGGGTAGGAAGAAACAGAAAACGCCAAGAGCACTTAAGCATCCGCCTCCAAGATAGGCTAAGCATATTCTTCTTTCAGCATCCCATAATGCAAAAGTCCGTATCTCCGTCCCTTGTCAATGCGTCCTTCTCTGAAGTGGCCTTCTTTGATAAAGCCAAGTCTTTCTGCGAGCTTGTAGCTCTTTTCATTGTAATCGCGTGTGGTTACTACAATTTTGTGAGCGCCTAAATCTCCAAATATGAACTCCATGGCTCGCTTCGCTGCTTCTGTTGCGTATCCCCTTCCCCAATAGCCCGAATCAAGAAACCAACCAAGCTCGAATGAAGGCACATCCCATCTATTATCTTCTATCCAGATTTGCCCAATTTGACTTTCAGATTCTTTGAGCCATATGGTCATCACAAACCTCTTTCGGGCCTCCCAGTCGACAATCACTTGTCGTATTCTAACTTCAGCATCTTCCTCAGTCTTGACGCTCTCAACCTCGTCCACGTTCTCTTTCAATTGCTCTCGATTGTTATTACGTTCAAATATCTCGAAAAAGTCGATACCATCTCCTTTCCGATATTTACGAATAATCAACCTCTCACTTTCAAATTCCTCGGGGATTTCAAGAAGTAAAGGATCCATTGTGATTGCCATGGGACGGAAGGGTGATTCTCAAATAAACATGGATGTTCAAGTCAATCATTGTGTTCTCGGTTCAGATTAATCAAAGTAGAATTAAGTTGGTTTGAAAGAATATTGGAATGAGTCCGAAAATCCACGAGGATCTGCACATGGAAACCAATACGAAACCAAAACTGAATGGATTTCTCTCTGACCAAGAATCAGAAGAGAAAGTAGTAGAGATAATCACTGAACCCAACCCCTAATTCATCGAGGAGGCACGAGATTCTTTAGAATTGAACTTCGATTTCGTGCTAAAAGGACTAAAAGCTAGAAGGCGTGTAATTCGATTCATCAAGGTAGCTGTTTATGATGAAGAGAACAATCTGGTTACATTAAACATTTGAATCAGAATGGTGTGGGAACGCCAGGAATCTATACGATAGGCAATGTTCCGTTTTGTGAACGAGAAGAAACTAGACCCTCATGAGTTTGAACCTGCAGCTCTTGTCCCCTTGACCGCGACAGGATATTTCTTCTACAGTTACATTTGGATTATCAAATGCACCTTCAATAAATCCGCTGAAGAAATGACAAATTGGCTTTTCGGCTGTTTTTCCCCTACAAACAGGACATAGAACAATGTCATAGTACTCATTCTTCTGATCGAATTTGGTGACGGAAATCTCGTTCAATAGTTCCAATACTTTTTCAGGGTCTATAACGAATTTATCTTGAAATCTATCTTTCGCAATCATGTGTCCAGAATATCTTCCGAGAGTCTGTGCCACTACTTCTTCTAGATTCTTCTCCTCAATGAAATAGAGACTCAATTGACGAACAATTTTTATCGTGTCGTCTGGGTACCCTTCGATAATATCCAGCCCCAAGTTTAGAACTGCATAAAGCCTGGAAAGTGGGATAAAAGAGGGAAGAAATTCAAGGAGTTCTGGAAAGTCACTATTTAGCTTTTTCAGATTATCATATATCAAATTGATATTCGATTCGAATGGAGTGATGTTATCGCTCTCCACAAAGAAAGCGGAGTGGTCTAGTTTACCATTGTAGAATTTGAAGAACTCGTATTCGATTTGTTTGACTAAAATTTTGGCAAATTGTTCGCTTTTTGGACTGGTGGCATGTACGACAAACAATAAGGGTTCCTGAGAACTGTACACTAATACTCCATCACCGACAGTTATCGATTTGAGTTCTTTGTGTCCCAAATTTATCAGAAGTGTATTGATAGCACTTGAAAAGCCACCAAAGAGGCTCATGAATGAGTCAGGGCCATCTCCAAGGGATTTGTCGGGACTGACGCATAGAAGGGCTACTCCATCTTGATGAAGAACATAGATAGTTTTAATCATCTCATTCATTTGTTTCTTCTCCGAAGAGACGCTCTGAGAAGTTATAGAACTGTAGGAAAGCAAAGACTAGGATGAATATTCCCGCTAAGAAGAGAAGAAGCCTTGTTGGCTTCCAAACGAAATCGTAGAATGCCTTCGGAGTAAACCAAAACCACTCGTCAAAGGCGTCCATCCCCATACTAATTATACCAAATATAGCGAAGATGATTAGAGGCCAGAAAGTTCTCCGGCGTTCCATCATAGGATAACGATTCTTTGCGATGAGGATTACAATTAGAACGATGACAAAAGCGATGACTGTCGAAAGGTCAAGAAACGCCTTTATGATTTCCAATGGCTCATCGGGAGGAACAAACTCAAGAACTACATCCTGCATCTTACTCTAACCCCCATTGTTTCGCGCCATATTCGGCTATTCTATAGATACCTAGAGCAAAAAGGAGAAGCCCTATCAGAAATGTTGCTCCATCAAATACATTCAGTACATCTACGACCAGACTATCAAATTGCATGGTATCCAGAACATCGAATATTCCGTGAAGCAATATGAATACTAGTCCTAGAATAATAAAATTCCAACCTTGGCTGAGCTTTGGATGGCGGGATCGAACAAGAAAGGCGATTACAAGGGCTATTAGGACGCCCAGAACAATCAGGGACTCTACTCCAATGAGGACCAGGTCTTCCGGGTCTATTAGTTCGGCTTGAATGGTAATCACCCGGAATGAGGGGTAGAAGAAACCAAAGTTAAGTCTTCTTACTGCGAAAACAATCCAAAGAATTATGGATTCTTCAGTTCCCAATTGAACGATTTATGGTTTTCGAAGTGTTGGAATAAGTTCCTTAGCAATTTTCTCGAACATAGGTATCTGATCCGGAGCAAAGAACGGATAGAAGAAAATCAGTTCATTGATTCCAAGAGATGTATAGCGTTCCACTATCTTAGTAAAATGCTCTTCCGAAGCAAAAGCTGTATTCGCTTCGTCTCCGAATAGTAAAAGCGAACGTCTAATTGTGCCGGGATCGCGACCTATTTTCTCACAATACCTATCAAGAAATTCACTCCGCTCTTGGGTTTTCTTCACAACAAGATCAATAGGAGCCCCAAAATCAGCTCCGTATGAATTCCAAGTGTCAGCATATTCAGCCGCAATCTTGAGAGATTCTTTGACATGGGCGGCAATGGTAATAGGAGGACGGGGTTTCTGAACTGGTTCAGGAGACATGATGGCTTCTTCAATCGAATAGTATTCGCCATTATAGCTCGTTACATTGTTTCGCAGTAGCTTATCAACAATCTCAATTTGTTCCCTCAATCGTTTAGTTCTCTCTTTTGTTGGCCAATCACGAATTCCTGTCATCTTATAGGTCGGGTCTATTGTTCCTGGTGCACCTGCACCAATACCTATTTCCAATCGACCATTAGACATGTGATCGATGGTTAGTGCCTGACGCGCCAAGACTGCTGGATTTCGTAGCGGAATCGAGGTGACCAATGTGCCTATCCGAATTCGAGATGTTACGTTTGCAAGTCCTGCAAGAGCGGTCCATCCATCAAACCAAGGGCTTGTTGGGTGGGCATAGTTAACAAAATGGTCTGCAACCGCTGCCTACCCAAGTATTGTCAAATCCGATATCATCAAATTTCTTCCAGAGCCTAACCAATTCCTGCCAAGGCATGTCTTGAAGAACCAAAGCGCCAAATGTAATATCATGCTTCATCTTTTTCACGCGAGAACGCAAAATCAGTACAATATAATTTAGAGTCACAATTGAAGGTCACGAAATAGGGCCTCGTTATGATACTATAAAAACGTGGAATAAAGTCTACAAGTGCTGGAGTTTGAATTGACAGCTCATATCTCCAGCTGCTTTACATGCAATCTCTTTGACTGAAATTCTCGGGTTGTTTAGTGCGCCTTCGATGAATCCACTGAAGAAGTGACACATATGAGTTTCTGCTGTTTTTTCTCTGCAAATAGGACACAATACCACGTCAAAAATCTCGTTTTGCTTGTCGTATTTTGTGACTGAAATTTCATTCAGCAACTCAAGGACATTATCTTGGCTCATTGAAATCTCGTCGGGATATCTCATCCGGGAGATTCTGGATCCTGAATAGCGCCCTAGTGTAAGAGCAATAGTTTCTTCCAGTCCTTCCTCATCTGCAAAGAAGAGGCCTAGCTGACGTGCAAATTTGATAGTATCAAAGGGATACCCCGATACAATATCATGACCCATGTTCAACGCTTCATTGAGTCTAAAGAGGGGTACAAATGATGGTAGAAATGAGAGTATCTCGGGATATGTGGTTTGAATTTCTGTAAGCGTATTATGGATTTCCTTGATCTTTACCTCAAATGGTTTGAATTGCTCAATATCCAGAGAAGGTCCCTTATCCAGAGATGTGCCATTGTAGACTCTATGAAACTCATACTCGATTTGCTTGACTAGAATCTTACCAAAGTGTTCATACTTCGAATCTGGGACATGCACAACGAAAAGGTAAGGCTCTTTCAGACTATAAACTAGTATGCCGTTGATTGTGACTGCGTTTGATTCACTATGGCCCAATTCTGAAAGAAGGGTGTTAATGACATTGGAGAGTCCACCGAAGAGATTGATGAATGGTTCAGTCTTGTGTGCCTGATAAGAATCGGGGTCTACACTAAGGATAGGTACACCATCTGTGTGCAGAATATAGACTGTCCGAATCAGTTCATTCATAGTTTGTTCTCCGCGCGGCAATGCAATTGGTGCAATAAATCCAGAAATGAGCGAACTAAAGCCTAAGTTAAACCTTTGTGACGTGGATTTATCGAAACGAATAATTGTGAATAAACACAAAAATCTGCAATGAGGTGACAACTACTTAAATCGCAGAGTGATTTTCATTGTGCATGTTTCGTTTGTTTTGTGAGAGTGAAGACAAGTGAATGAAAAGGAAGAAAATGGTAGTCATAAACAACCAATCTACTGTGGCATCCATGCAAGGTACGATGGCAAACAAGCACGATGGTTTGCAATAATGTCTTTTACAGCGATGATTGTTGGATATGTGGGATTGTGGGGTTCGAGTATCAGTTACCTTGGTCTCTCTTTTGATATTGGAATCTTCTTTGGACTTGACTCGTTTATCCTCACCGAATCCATGCTTATGATTCCAATTCATTTTATTATTGCAATGCTTTTCTTTGCAGGAGGTTTAGAGTGGTATGTGCTTTGCAGACATTGCCCATGTTATGAACACTCAGGTCTTGAACATGGAAATGAAAAGAGATTCTATTGTCTCGCAAATTGGGGGAGTCCAAAACTCTTCAAGTATGATCCAACTCCTGTCAGTCGTTTTGGCCAAGCTGTCTTTTTGATATGGGGCATTGGATTTGCATTTCTCTTCCCAGTAATCTATTTGTTTGATCGATTTGAATGGCTATTCGTATTCGTGTTAGTCGTTGGATCTTTTCTAATGACTTTGCGACATTTTCATTGCTCTACTTGTCCAAACTTTGGATGTCCATTGAACTCAGTTCCAAAGGAGAAACGAGAGGAATTCTTGGAAAAAATGAAATCAGGAGAAATCTATGGATGAGGCTCTATCGGATTGCAGATAAATACAGGAAAAAGTAACAAAATGCCCAAACCCTCGTAACTAATATGCAACGAGAACTATTGTTGATAGGAGGAGCTAGGTACTTGTCTTCTTTTCTACATCAGACAGAGTTGGAAGATGGGACACCAGTTTTGATTCGTTTACTCGAACCAACTGATGAAGGAGAGGTTATGCTAGGCTTCACTAGACTCTCAGCTAGTTCGAAGTATTACAGGTTAATGATGAATCCAAACCAGTTTCCTGACAATCTGTTGAAGAAGAAAATGGCTCGAATTAATGATGAAAATGACCTAGTTATCTGTGCATGGGATTTGAGTAAAGATCCAGTGCTAGGGATAGGAACTGCAATGTATGCAGAGGTCAAAGACGAACCCAAAGTTGCTGAGGCGGCTCTTACAGTAATTGACAGTTATCAACAGAGAGGTCTTGGTACCGTACTCCTAAAGGCTCTAGCATATTTGGCGTATCAAAAAGGGTTCCGACATTTTAGGGGTTACCTATTAGCAGCAAATCAGGGAATTGTTAGATTGATTGAACGGTTTGGTGCTAAGGCGCGATATTCTGGAGAGGCAATGCTACAGGTAGATGTCGAATTATATCCTTTTGTAAAAGATTCTGAATTCGGCAAATGAGAAGAAAAGAATTGCTTCGGGTAATTAGTTGGTAATGAATTATAGTTAATTGCTCCATGATAGAAAACAGGATAACTAAGCGCTCATACGAACACTTCAGATAGATAGTTCTATTTTTGATGGTGTTGTTCCTTGGTCTAATCGAGCAACGAACTCCTGAAGGTTTGCAGATTTCTGCAAAAGGACGATTCGAAGATATTCATATACTAGCTATGGATCGAAAACACTGGCAGTATGACTCAAGCTGAAAGTACTTTAACCCTAGAATATCGGTCTGTGAGAGAGCTGTCATAACTTTGCCAGAAGAACTCCAAGAATGTGATGATGATATTTCACCTAACTCAAATCACGAAGGAAGCTTTCTTGCGGTAGTCAACCTATCCCTAGTGACATTCCTAGTGCTCCTTGGTTTGAGTATGGTCGCTCCAATTCTTCCCTCTTACGCCGAGAGCTTTCAGGTTTCGTATACGCTCGTTGGTTTCGTCATTTCTTCTTTTGCAGTGACAAGAGTGATTTTCGATATGCCGGCAGGGCTCCTCTCAAGAAGATTTGACAAGAAGAAGATCATGATTTTGGGTCTGGTGCTCATTTCGACTTCATCTGTTCTGGCTGGTTTCGCACCCAACTATATCACCTTGGTAATTGCGCGGATGATAGAAGGCGCAGGTTCAGCTTTGTATGTCACGACAGCCACAGTGTTTCTCGCTCGAATATCTGGAAAGGAGAAAAGAGGACAGTGGATGAGCCTATACATGGGGTTGCTACTTCTTGGATCCATTTTCGGACCTACGTTTGGTGGTCTCATCGCAGATGCCTATGACATGAGTGCCCCATTCTTTGCCTATGCAATAATCACAGGTCTGGGCGTGATTCCAACACTAACTCTACCCAAGTTATCTAATTCTACCCATTCCACCTCACCTTTGGAGCCAGGGGAAGTCCTGCGTGACATGCGGCAAGTCTTATCCAACCCCTCGTTTCTTCTTGTCACATTCGCTGTCTTCACTATGTTTCTTTTGCGAACTGGAGTAAGGTCAACACTAGTACCACTATTTGCTGCAAACAACCTAGGTTTGAACGCAAGCGCTATTGGTTTTGTTCTCACCATTGGAGGAATAACAACCGCACTAACAATCGTGCCTATGGGAGGCATTTCGGATAAGATTGGCAGGAAGATTCCTCTAGCATTGTGTCTTGTTTTGACTGCTGTGGTTACTCTACTAATTCCATATTCTATTGATTTACTCACATTGTCGGTTGTCATAGCAATATATGGGGCCGTTATTGGTCTATCCGGACCTAGCGCGGCGTATGTAACCGACGTGTCGCCTGAAGGCAAACTTGAGATATCCATGGGACTCTATCGTATGATAAGTGACCTTGGATTTGTTGTTGGACCACTTTTACTTGGCTTCCTAGCTGACATAATAGCGACTCCTGTAGTTGGGGAATCCCATTCAGGCCTCATCGGGATAATTCCTTTTGCAGTAGCTTCGGTTATTCTCATAGTCGCATTCTTTGTCCTTCTAAAAGCTGAAGATCCTGCCAAAGATAGAAAGCAGGTTTCAGCAGAATAGACGAATATCAATCATACGAGAAACGTAGATGATGGACTGGTGAGATGTTAGGAACCAGAGTGATTTGCCGAAACTATGAAATGCAATTGATACTATAGTTTACATGGGAGTAAACAAACTGAATGAAAAGCGATTTCATCTGATTGGGGAGAGATTGGTTTACATTGGGGCAATAGTATTTCTGATGCCTGTTTCGGCTATCTTCATTGGAATTTTGGATCCTTACCGGACATATTACCCCTCACCAACTGCTATCAGCATTCTAACAAGAATCATTCTCCTAGGACTCACTATGACCGGTAGTGGAGCAATTATCCTTTGAATATTCAAAGAGGGTTGCAAACAGTTACAGGAATCTTAGACAAACTTGGACTTCCCTTAGATAATGATTTGAGAGATTATATAGGGCCTTATATACTCAGGTCCATATACCGTTCTATGAGGTTGTATTGACACGGTT
>JARGGA010000128.1 GCA_029210805.1 Candidatus Thorarchaeota archaeon | reverse complement strand
GCTGTTACTTGCATCAATGGTTTTAGGAAGACAATGGCTCTGACGAGTTCTCTATCATTCATTCTACTTCCAATTCGATGGAAGGGAATTGTCTTTGCTATGTTGCACAATCGCTCGTAGGCTGCCATGGGTATCTCATCCATTGAAACGCTAATGCCTCTCTTAAGTTCCACGTCTTATCTAAAGAAATCTGTCAATAGAGTCTGTGTGGTGTATTGTCTGTACATAGCACTTGCATTGATGTAATTAATAACAGGGTTTCGAAGAAAGCGGCTAACCTCAGAAAGAGCATCGTTCAGGGTCGTAAATCTGCTACCGCTCGTTGTTAGGGCACGTTTTGCTATTTCGCGAAACCTCCAGACACCTAATGGAACCCATTGTGTTGGATCAATCTCCATGAAGACAATAACACCAGCTTGCTTCCTGATATCATTCACAAGAAATTCCAAAGCTGGGAGCTTTGTAGCATAATATGCCCCAGCTACAGACTTGGCATAATCCTTTCGTCCCTGATACCATTCCGAATCTGAAATCACAGGCGGATTCAAGCTGCCAAGCCAGCACTCTAGAGCTTCAAATTGCCAAACACTTGGAAGAAATAAAAGAACTACAGTATTGCCAAGTGCTGAATCAACATACACATGATAGTCATTTATCCATGGGAGATGAAGAACCTCCTTGTGAAGCTGTCTACCAATAATATCATCTACTGCAGTGATACTCCATTGTGTAGGAACGAGACGTCTTTTTTTCTTAACGCCTAAGAGTCCGATAGAAAGCAATCGCGTCATGTGCTCTTGCCGAATCCCATCCTCAAACATCTCCATGACACCATGGGTGGCGTTCATATCAATGTCTGATGTAGCCTTATCAACGGCTCGAGGAACTTGCGGGTTATCATCAAGTCTGAACTCATCGAGCGGCGCAGATGGTCCAATAGGTAGCGTTTTGCCTGTGAATACAGTAGTGAATGATGGACGTTTTATGAGAGAAGCTTCAGAGTCAAGTGGGACTTCGGAGAGGGCCATAGTTTGGGTTTCAGCCAAATTTCGAGAAGGTTCAATTGCTTCATCAACAGCAATTCGTTTCTTGGTCCGGACGAGACTAAAACGAATTGAAAGAATCTGATCTAGTGTTTTGTTGAGCCAGAGATCTGGTCGTTCCATAAGTGAAGTTTCCTTTCCACGAAAAGGCGGAATGAGAGGACCAGCTAGCACTTTGGGATATCCCTGGTTTCCAACAAACACCGCAGGAGGTGAAGAGCCTTCTAGATTGTAGCCTGTTACTGCACTATCTATGTTCACCAAAGCCTTGGCGCGCATCAATAATGGACAAGGCCGCACACCACATAATGAACGATGCCCCATACACCTAGAGCACATTGCATCACCATCAGTGCGAGTGCTCTTTGCTTTGGGTTCCAACCTTTGTTGGGGCATTCTTGTAACTCCTAGATACGATTGAATAACCTCTTAATCATCTTATGACTCCACTGCCTATTTAGACCTGTCACTCGGGAACACCGAAACATTTCATTTGGACCTAGAACGGGCTAAGAAGCCATACCCTTCTACTCTCATATACAACAACGACAATGGATATTATGCAGAGCACTAGAAACATTGCATCTGCACCAGTAGGAGGCCAAGTGAGAAAGAAGGAAATATACACAACTAACATCGCTGAAAATAGGGTTGCAAGAAAGAAAAAGCGCGGAAGCAGCCTCTTCCCAATTCTAACAAAGAGGGAAAGTGAACCTACTCGAACCAATTTTACAACTGAATATTCACCATGTGCGTCTTTCTCTGCCAAATTCATTTCCACAATTTTTGTCAGATGGTGGAGTGCAAGACTAGGAGTAGAAAATCCGAGAGACCTCTGAATATCTCTAACACCCATTTTGCTATGGGTAAGTAGAAGGGCATAGACACTCATAGTCCTGCCTTTGAGAAGCCTGTTGACCATTTCTCGTTCTTCGTCGTCGTTCACGTTCTCACGCCATAATAGAAAAACAAGCGCTAGTAGACGTCAGTTCATAAAAAGACGCCCACTTGCGCTATTGAATCGAATCAGTTCATAATGTTTCATGGATAGAGAACATTCTCTGTGATTGCGGTATAGAAGCTCGTTATGGGAGCATCGAGAAGCCCTGCGGCATATAGCCAGTGAGATGTAGGGTCGTAGCCTGTATTTAATGGCCAACCTTGCGCAGTGACCCCATCCCATGTACCATTTGTAAGATCGACCATTTGGTCTGTGGAATAGTATTGAAGAGCGAAGAAAGTTCCATCTGTGAAGTATATACCGATGTTAAATGTGGGATACCAATCAGTCAATTCTTGATAACTAGAATCAGGCAGATTTTCAATTGTGTTTACAATAGAACCACCTAGATTTTCCCACACAGAGGGTGACAATTCTCCAGTTCCAACAATATTTGCGGTCCGAGGAGAAAATAAAACCTCGACTGTGGCTCCTTCTTCAGTACCAGCCATTTTAACCCCATCTACGAAGGCACCTGATTGTGTATCATCATAGAAAGCACTAAGATCGTTGTTTACAAAAGAGCAGTTGAAGATCCAATAGAAAGCCACATCATCACGTCGGCTCTCCAAATAGTAAGCAGCCCTGATGCCATAGCTTGTGCCGGGTGTTGTGGGGGTTGTAGGTGTGGTTGTCGTTGTGGGAATTATAGTACCGGGAAAGAACATAGTGGCGGCGAATACACCGCCAACCACAATTACTGCGATAACTATTGCAGATGTTAGAGCAGTACTCATGCCTGTATCATATTGCTTCATGGTAAAGACCTACTCATAGATATACACAGATTTGATATGACTCTACGTTTGAAACACCGTGTTCAAAACATTGAACACCATTAAACAGTAGATGTGAATCAGATGCCAACTCGAAGGGAAAAAATCACGGAAATGCTCGAGAGGACAGAGTATCCCTTGACTGCTGACGATATCTGCAGAGACCTTGACATAAAGGACAAGTCTATTGTCTATGAGGACATCAATCATATCTCGAAGTCAATCAAGAATATGTCAAAAGAGCTACTTGTCCAACCAGCAAGATGTGGCAATTGTGATTTTGTATTCAAAGTGAAAGGTTCAGCAAAGAGACCATCAAAATGTCCGCAATGCAAAGGGCAATGGATAATATCTCCGGGGTATCTGATACGACCAAGAAAGTAATTTCATTCAGAATCTATTCTTCATCATCGAACCTGTGAATTTTCAACAAACCTTGGTCCTTACGTTTGATGCTAACAACTCGGGTCACGACGAAATCGGACATGCCATATTCAGATTCATCGACATATCCGTTTATAACAACGGGTATTCCCACACGGGGAAGAAAGGCACACTTGTCCATAACATTCGCAGAAACATGTACATCATAGGTATGTTGTGTTTCTTCATCTTGGACAACAAGACGTGTTTTCCCGTACCACTTTCTGCTGCTGACTCTTGTCGTTGTGCTCTTGCCCACTTCTCGGATGATACCTCTGACGATTGCCATTATTGATCACTCTTCAAGGGGTTGATGATTTGTCCATATCGTCCCCCGCCTCCAGGAATGTAATCTACCTTTCCTTTTCTGTACATTCCAATTAGACGTCCAAGGTCGTTGTGTGTCTTCTTTAGATCAGTTAGTGAGGTTTCTGTGAGAACAATTGTTTCATTTCCATGTGCTTTCAAAAATTCAGTATACAATGATTGTACACCCTTAGTCTTGTTTGATTTAGCATCTAGAGCAGATTGAATCATATCAAGCAAGGGTGGCATATGTAGGTAGGGAGGACGATGTTTTGGTTTTTTGCTTTTGAGTTCTCCCAACACTTTTGCGCGGTCTCGAACTCCTAGCCTCAGTTTCTTACCATCATGAGGACATTTGATTGCTCGCTTTCCTATGTCCGATAGAAGCTGTTTTCGTTCAGATGCATTTTGGAGATGGAAGTAGATATTCTCATCATCATATGAAGGGCTGGCATCTCCATCTTGAACCACAAGTGTTCTCCTGCACTTTGAACAAAAGGATAAGAAGTATTTACCAAGTTTAGGATTGAAGCCCACATTCATTGAGGGTTGGCGCCCTCCACTTCTCATCAGAGATTTTCTAATCTCTGTGTATGTGGGGGATTTCATTAGCAGTTTGGTGAATTCGCGACCTAATTTATCAGGTGATGGCGAGTGAGCATCACTACAGGTGATGTAGCTCAAATCACGCAATTCCGGAATGTAATCTGCAACCTCAGAATCTGCTGACAGGCCAAGTTCTATGAAATAAATATGTGTGGATTCGGACCCATAGCAGGCTTTGATGCTATCATATTTTCCTTCTCTGAAGACTGCTCGGAAAGGCGTGAATGCATGTGCAGGTCCTATCATGCCCCCTGCATCTCTAACCATTCCAGCGATTGATTCAGCTCCAAGATTAACTCGAGGTCGCCCACCCCACTCATGGTTTAGATTTGGTGATGATTTCCCAATAGATGAACGAAGAAGCTTTACCGATTCGAAATCAGGAAGAAGTACAACGTGGTGAATCGATTCAATATCCTCGATTTCGACTGTCGGGATGAATGAAACGCCATTATAGGACAATAGACCATCTTCTTCAGTCAATGTCTTTTCAAGATGCTTCAACCAATCTGGCTGAGTGGCATCTCCGGTGCCGATAAGATCAATCCCTTTTGAGATCGCTCCCATAGCAAGACTAGGGATTGTCATATTCTTGCTTACTCCGATAGAGTGCAATGAGTGAATGTGAAGGTCTACAGCATATTCCTTCATGTATCTATCCTCAGATGTTAATGTTGACCTTCAGGTTCTCAGGCTTAGTTGCCGCCTCAAATGCCTGTGTTCCTTGTTCCAGACTAAACTGCTTACTTATCATTCTCTTGACTTCAATGCGACCTTTCTGCAACATCATTATAGCCATATCAAAATCGCCTCGAGCTGTGCCGAATAGTGAAATCTCGCGGTCAATAATTGTACGTGTGTCCAAGTTGAAATTATTTTCACTTCGTCCAGACAAGGCAATAGTTCCATCACTTCTAACAATATCTAAAGCAATCTGCAAACCTTCATGTGTTCCTGTAGCTTCAACTACCACTGAAGGGCCAACGCCGTTTGTAGCACTCAGTATCTTCTTCTGCCAATCCTCAAAACGTTTGAGAATATTTCCTAATCCAACTTGGCGTGCAACGCCGAGATGCCACTGATTATCGCCAAGTAGATACACATCGGCACCAAATGCATCAAAGACTTGGGAAACTAGCAGACCAGTCTTCCCAGTTCCAATTACCAATACTTGTTCTTCAGGATTGACTGTTGCACGTGTATAGGTTTCTATTGCAACTGCAAGTGGCTCAACGAAAGTTCCAGTTAAGAAATCAATTGGATCAGGCAGTTTGTGAATCAACTCAGAAGGAACACAAAGATATTCGGTCATTCCTCCATCTACGGTGAATCCTAGCTTCTTTTTTGCACGGCAGAGATGCTTCTTCTTGTTCCTACAATGAAAGCAAGAACCACATGAAAGGTGGCTTTCAGTTGTAACTGGAACCCCAGCTTTGAATTCGGGATCTGAACTCTCATGCACAACCCCTGCAATCTCATGACCAAGTACCAAAGGCAGATCTACATCAACTTCGCCACTCCATATTTTCAAATCGGTTCGGCTAATACCTACAGAACGGACTTCAATCCTGACATACCCAGGCATAAGTGGCGGTGTAGGAGTATCTGCGATTTGGAGACCGTCACGGGTCATGATTAATGATTTCAAACACTTCCCCTCTAATTGTGTTGTACTTCGTAATCAATAAACCCTTCGATTCGGCCAGCTGCCCGTAAACTAATCAAGGGGAATTGGTAAGGAAAATGGGATAAACAATGAATGAAGCACGATTCTACAGTAGGAGATTGACCATGAATGAAGTGAATCTCTGGCTAAATCTTGGAAGAGATTCAATATCTTCGTACGAGGCTTCGGATGATGTTGAGAATGTGCAACTACTCATGAACCTTGAAGATAGTATGTTCTTTGTGTCTTTACTAGCGGATGATGCAATCGGTGCATCAGCAATATACAAGGATACTGCGAGAAACGCTATGGCGCTATTATCTGTTAGAGTAGTTCCTGAATATAGAAACAGAGTGACCTCGCACATTATCAAGTCGTCATTGCCCTTCTTCAGAACGGTTGCAATTAGAGAAGTAGATTGCCTTGTGTCTTCTGCCAAGGAAGATAGTCTGCCGTTTCCAATTCAGAATACTCTATACAGCTGGAGTGAACAGTTTCTATCAGAGCACGGTTTTTCAGAAACTGGGTTTGTTAAGATTCAAACCTTCAAGATTTCGAAATCGTTTCCAGAGCAAATTTCGCAATGGGACCAAACTCCAATGTCTAAAGAAGCTCAGAAGGGTCTCTTCTGGAAAATTGATGTAAAAGAAAGGCAGGATTATTCACATTTCTGGATGGGAATCGACCTTTGCGGAGCCGCAGGAAGATTGTACACCATTTCCAAAGATGAACACTGCGTCGCCGTTGTTGGCGCTATTCTATATCAAGATCAGCTAATCATTATGGCAATGATGCACGATGTAAGTGAGATTGACGATTCCAGTTTTGCATCCAATCTTTTTGCACTTGCCCAAGAGAGTGGTGCTCACAGTATCTCGATTCTGAATTTGGAAAATACACGGAGTTCTTTCTTTGACCACATAACTTCGATATACGGTGAGCCGGTGAAAGTTACCACACTGAAGTTAATGCGGAAAAATCTGTAGCGCATCGGAAAGCCTTTTGTTCTAAAAGGGGAGATTCCCGATGGGTCAACAAATGGTGTCGCTCCGAGTCGTTAAGCATGGAACAGGAATTCATCTTACATATGGGGATGTAGACCTAGCTTTCGATGCTGGAATTAGAGGGACCCCCACATTGCTATCTCATGCGCATGCCGATCACATCGGAGGGTTAGAACTTGCAAATCATGTTATTGCTACAAAGGGAACGAGGGATACTTTTCTAGCACGAGGAGGACGAATAAACGCAAGATCGAGCCTCATCAAATTTGGGGAAACCATTGGACAGGTTGGGGTCTACATCACTGCTATGAATGCAGGACATGTGCTTGGCTCTACAATGTACAAGCTTGAATTCGAAGATGAAATGACCGTTCTTTACACTGGGGACTTCAATGTTGTAGACAGTGTGGTTCATAATGGTGCAGTTCCGACAGATGCCGATGTTTTAATAATGGAAGCGACCTATGGAACACCTCGTTGGAAATTCCCAATTCGAACTAAAGTTCACGAGCAGATTCTAGATACTGCAAGGGATCTGATAGAATGGGGAAAGATTCCACTCTTCCAAGCTTATTCCCTTGGTAAGGCACAGGAAGCAATTGCACTTCTCAGGAATGCAGGCATAACAGTGATTTCAGGAAATCCAGCCATAGATCTTGTTTCGGATGTGTATATGGCACATGGTAAGAATCTAGATTACATCAGCATTAGCTCTGGAGATGCAAAGGAAGCCCTAAAGGCAGGATGCGCAATTGTTTCATCTTCACCAAAATTCACGATGAGTAACATAGGGAAGGCATTGGGAACAAGCTACCGAAAGGATCTAACAAGAAGAATGGAAAGGTACAATCTATCTGGGTGGACTCTTGGAGAAATTAAGAATAGTGGGTTCCCATTGAGTGCTCATACAGATTTTCCAAACCTGGTTGGATTTGCTGAAAAAGTAAATCCCAAAATTGTGTATTGTTTCACAAGTAATGCCGGAGAACTCTCTGGGCATCTATCAAAACATGGCATCAATGCGGTCCCATTGGAATAGGTGAGTTAAGTGCATACAGAGGGTAACGATTTAGTTGAACCGATTCATGCGGAATCATTTTTCTCCGTGTCCTCAACAGGTGAGATACATGAGAAACTCTCCTTTGAGTATCTTGACCCTGAGGGATACTATCGAGAGGTAGTGTCCAATGAGGACCTTCTTTCCAAGGAGATACATACCCTATCCGCGAATATGCAATTCTTTCTTGATCAGGAACGAGTAGAGATAAACAGCGAGCAAGTAAAATCAATTGTGAGATATACGGATATCTTCCCAAAGGGAGCAAGCGATGTTGTTGCTATCGTCTATCTGATAGATTTCGGCGGCAGACTCCAAATAGGCGGAAACAAAATACAGACATGGCTTGAGGAAGAATTGGCACCGTATGATTTTGAGATTATTTGGAGATTTCCTGTCGGCACTCATATTTCTGAAATTGATTCGAAACTAGATTACGAGATATATCGAGACCTAGTAGTTCTTTGGGCTGAAGAGGGAAAAGAAGTAGGCGGTTACGAGCTAATGGAATTCATTTTACCAACAACTGCACTTGATACGCGTATTCAGGGAGGGTAATATCAGTGATGGCACAATTACAGACTCAGTTGGTTATTGTC
>JARGGA010000127.1 GCA_029210805.1 Candidatus Thorarchaeota archaeon | reverse complement strand
AGGTACCTCCATTAAGAATATATGTTTCAAGCAATTGAGCTAAATATCCTATACGTTCCAAAACTGACATACTCCCACGACTAAAATCGTGGGGTTCTAACGTTGGTGGCATTTCATCACCATTGCGTCTCTGGGTATCAGTGCTCCCTTTGCAGACATCTCTTTCTGCCTGCAATCGACCTATGCTCTCTGATGGCTCTGCTATGTTGAATGCAGCATTGACATCAGCATGGTCAACGTGCCCACAATCAGGGCACTCAAACTTCTTTCCCTGTCTTGTTCCAAGAGAACCACATCTACTACAGGTCTTTGAAGTATATGCCGGATTGACATGTTCAACCTTTATTCCAAGCAGCTTGGCCTTGTATTCAATCATCAGTTTCAACTGATAAAATGACCAACTGTGCAAAGAATATCTGAACGATTTTCTCGTTTTAACAGTATCTCTAATACCACTCAGGTCTTCCAGTCGTATTCCATTATTCTCTTCAAAAGCAGTATCAACAATCTTTCTGCTGATTTGATGGTTCAGTTCTCTTACAATCCTTGACTCTCTGTCCTTGATTCTCTTCACCTCTCGATATTTGCCCTGTCTCTGTAGTCTTCTCCTAATTTCCCTGTACTTCTTATGGATATGCTCAGCCTTCTTACCGAGTTTGATTGTCTTTCCGGTTCGAGGATTTGCAACCACAGCTACATGTCCTGTCGTGTTCAAATCCACACCAATGAACGATTCTGGAACAGACAGCTCCTTCTCTATCACTGTGACAGCAATGTAGAAGTATTCATTATCAATCTCAATCTGATTGACCTTTTCAAACCCATTTGGGAACCTGTACTCGAACTCCACCTTCAATGACGGAATCCGTATCTTCCTCTCATCTTGGTCTAGTTTTATTCCTTGATTTGGAAGAGTCAGTTTTACTCTTCTGACCCTTTTGATAGTCTTGTTCCTACCATACTTTCTAAGAACTTGGTTTGCTATGACCGATTTCAATCCGATGTGTTTGACCTCCTTGCTAGACATCCATCTTGGACTGTTCTCAACAGCAATCTCAGCTATTCTTTGTGCCTTTCTAAGCTCCTCTGAGAAGTCGTGATTGTGCTTTACCTTGTAAGTCAGTATCAATGCTTCTTTTGCTCCTCAATATACCGTTTGACTGTTTCTTCTGAGATGTGTCCACAGCTCTCGACATAGTAGGAACGCGTCCAGAGGGAAGGCAAACGGCTCTTCACAGATGGAAACTCCCGACGAAGTATTCTTGAGGTATATCCCTTCAGCTGTTGAACAATCCAATGTGGAGATGCCGTTGGATTTGTCTTCACAAAAAGATGAATATGGTCAGGTAGAATCTCTATCTCTTCTATACTAACCTTAATCTCCAATGCTTTCTCAAAGAAAAGGTTCTTAAGTCGTTCTGCAACTTCTCCAACCAGAATCCTTCGTCTGTATTTAGGGCACCAGATGAAATGATACCCAAGATTGAAGACACAAGTTCTACTATGTTTCCAGCGTTCCATAGCCAATTAGATAATCAACAGGTATATAACATTTGTGCTATTCATCCCCCGACTAAAGTCGAGGGCTTTCTACCACTTTTATCGTAACAAGTTTCTTATATGGAAACAGAAAACTATTTAAGGCTATGATGTTATAATATGTCTGTGTTAGATGATCTCTAACACCATGAATGTATCACCTCAAAAATTACCTCCTTTTATAAAGGTAGAGGTGCTTTGCGTAGTTACTTCGTTTCGCTCAAAATAAAAATAAAATTCCAACCCTACGCATATCTCAGTCCTCTACCTACTCTTTATTTCATAATAGTAGATGTGCTAATAATTTGCGAGATAGCAAGCCCAACTCACAAGACTAGTCATTCTTTGTGGTCAGTCGAACATACATTAGCATCAGCATCAATAGAACGATTATAGTATCGAACGAGAACACTTTCAATACATTACCTACGGTTATCAAAGCAGCGAATATAAGAAGGACAGAAAAGTCATATATTATATCAATTGTATCAAGCTTGTTCATAAGAACCCACTCACAGGTTATAATATAAGACATTCAGTTAAAAAGGTAATGGAAAGGTATATTATTCTGAATCTGCTCATCTTTCATTCCTCAATCTTTTAATCAAATTACGTATATCTTCAGTCGAAATACATGTCATATCAATAGAAGCATTATTGTCACAATATCTAGACAAGATATTAGCCACAGATTCGCACAAACTCTCAAGTTTGTTAGTCTTATCTACCATCTTTTTATGTGAATGTCCTTCAACATTGAAGATATCAATATCGCTTTGATATGTCTTCTTAAATAAACCCATATCGCTTTGACGTGTTTTCTCAAAGAAATCCATAATTATCATAAACAATTCTATTCCACAACAAATATAAGTATAATGATTGCCACATCAAATAGTGAAAAACGATGACAAGCAATCTAGAAAAAGAATTGGAGATACAAGAAAAAATGGAACTTATCACGGACTTAATTGAAACACTCAAAAGTCTAGAACAGACAGACCTATTCGTCGTCACCCATAAGGTCAAACAAAACGTCAAGATAGTTATGGATGACAAAGAATACAACTATGTCCTAGACGGTCCTCAAAAAGTATCTGTAAAGATAGTAGGTTAATCTCTCATATTTATTGCCAAACCAATAAATTTGATGAATAGCATGATAATTAAAAAAATATGGATTGAAATGGAAGATTCTAGATTCGAGAGTGATATTCATGCCTGACGAAAAACCAGATAATCAAAAAGAGGAAAGAGATTCTTCTATCATTAAAAGAACTGTATATACTGAATCGATTCAAGAGCCATTATACACATTGGCACAATCAGAAATCGAATGGAGCGAAGAAACCGTGACTGGAGAAGATGCAGTTCGCTTTTATGAAATGCTTACAAATCCACCAGATGATTCAGAACGAGAAGAATTCATTAAAGAAGCATTACAGAAATTTCCAGAACCTGACATACTCCCACGACTAAAGTCGTGGGCTTTCTGAATTTTTATCGTAAACTACCCACCACTAAAGTAGTGGGCTTTTATCTATGCTCAACCTCAATTCCATGCTGGCTTTGGTTTCATCACATGCTAAATCAGGGGCAGGTTTATGAGAAAAGTGGTAGAAAGCCCTCGACTTTAGTCGTGGGAGTATGTCAGCTCTACTTTTCTTTTTCAAAAGATTTTTAAATGATTAACGTACTAATCAGAATACGGTAAAGACAAATGAGCGAAGAGTTAGTGAGATTAATTACAACCGCAGGATTTGAATTATATCAAGTCGGGGGCAGTATCCGTGACGAACTACTCCAACGCGAGTCAAATGATATCGATTTCGCAACAAATGCGACACCAGAACAACTCAAGGAACTTGCAGCAACGCAACATATCCGATGCGAGCTACATGGCGAATCATTCAAAGTCATTCGTTTCATGCTTGCTGCTGGAAGCTTCGAGGTTGCTACGTATAGGCGTGATGGTATTTATTCGGATGGAAGACACCCCGATACCGTCGAATATGCTAGAAGTATCATCGAGGATCTCAGTCGTCGTGACTTCACGATGAATGCGATGGCTAAGGATGCACGAACAGGACACAGGATTGATCCGTTTGGGGGATTACATGATATCAAAAACAGGAAAGTTGTCACAGTAGGTTATCCAAAGTCCAGGTTCAGGGAAGACAGATTACGAATCATCCGTGCATTCAGATTCGCATCCCAGTTAGGATTTACAGTTCATGGCGCTATCATAAAGGCTGTACGTAGTGACCCTATACGAGGGATGCTTGTTACTGATGAACGGCTTCAGGTAGAACTTGATAAAATCCTGATGTCACACCAACCATCAATAGCATTCGAGATAATGAAAAAGGCTAACTTCGTAAGATACCTCTTACCAGAGGTTGCACGACTTCAATTTGTCATGCAGCCACCACCTCACTTTGATAACGTGTGGCAACACACCATGAATGTCTTAGACTATACTGCAATGCTTGGTGGTGATCTCACAACAAGGCTCGCAGCACTACTCCACGATATCGGTAAGTTCAAGGAGATACACATCACAGAAGAACCTACTCGTATCAGATTCTCTGGTCACGCGAGCGAAGGTGCTATCATGTCTGAGATGATACTACGTAGGTTCAAGTACTCGAATAAGATGATGAAGGATGTGTTCTATCTCATCAACTATCATATGGCTCTGAAGCATGTCGATAAGACATGCAGTGATACCCTACGTCGCTACCTTAGACGTGTCGTGAACAGACAGGGTGAGGAACAGGCTTGGAGACTAGTCACGCTCAACATGGCTGATGGACTTGATCTCTATGCTGGCTACATTAACTATGAGCACATACCAGCACTGGAAGAGGTAGCAGCAGAACTTCGAATCAATCCTATCAAACCAGCAATCAATGGGCATGATATCATGCGTATCACTGGTTGCAAAGGTCCTATGATAGGATACATAAAGGAAGAAATGCTAAAACTCTTAGAGAATGAGGAACTCTCTAATGATGTAGAGACCCTCACAGAATTTGTAGAAGGATGGAAATGTTATGAATAAGAACATACCAATAGAAATACTAAACATCGAAGCAAAGGATCATGATAGCATCATTGATATGTGTCCACACGTGGATCCAATGGTAGGATGTTGGGATTGTGACCACTTCGATGATTTTTTTTTTTTTTGGAAGACAACTGTCTTGTATCATCCGTTGTCCGAAACTTACCCATCTAGGACATCCTCCTAATGGTGTTCGGTTCCTGATTCATCAAGGCTGCTTTTTGCAAATCTCGGAGGATTTGTGTCAAGTCTTACATCCTCTCCACAGGCGTTTTCAGTCTCCGTCCAACTGACGGCGACTAGATTATTCGCAGCGTTCTGGTCACGGTCAATGACCAGACCACATTCTTCGCAGATATAGGTTCTCTCCGACAGGGACAGCTCTGCCTTGACATGACCACATCTCGAACATCTCTTTGACGAGGGAAAGAACCTTGGAGCCAGTATGAGTTCTGAACCATACCATGATGATTTGTACTCCAGTTGCCTCCTGAACTCATAAAAACCAACATCAGATATCGCTTTGGCAATACAGTGATTCTTCATCATCCCAGACACATTCAGGTCTTCAATCACTATCTGGTTGTGGTTCTTGACCAGATGTGTTGTCAGCTTGTGAAGTGTGTCTTGTCTGATGTTGTAAGTCCTGAGATAGAGCCTAGCCAGTCGTAGCCTTGCTTTTCCTCGGTTCTTAGAACCTTTCTTCTTTCGAGATAGCTGTCGTGACAATCTCCTCAGCTTTCGTAGTCTGCTGCTTAGAGCCTTAGGATTGGGAAATGTATCTCCATCGGAGGTCACAGCCAGACTCTTGATTCCAAGGTCTACACCAATAGCAGGTCCATGATTCAAAGGAACCTCAATCTCCTCCACTACAGCTACAGAAACGAACCATCTGTCAGCTCTTCGGGACACTGTAGCTGAGAGAATCCTCCCCCCGTGATAGCATTCTCGTTTCTCCTTGATTCGAATCCTACCGAGTCTGGGAAGCTGAATGGTCCGACCAATGAATTTGATTGTCCCAGTCAGTCTAAAACTATCATGGATGCCTTTCTTCTTGAATTTGGGGAATCCTACCTTCTCATCACCATTCTTGAGCCTACGGAAGAAGTTCTTGAATGCCTGTTCAAGGTCCCTCAGAGCCTCCTGTGGAGCACACTTAGAAACATCGTACATCCAAGGAAACTCGGTCTTCTTGAGCTTATTTACCTCTCTGTGTTGTTCTATTGCACTGGTGAAACGTTCATTTCCATGTCTCTCTCGATAGAGCCTATTCCTCTGTTCAAGCCCCCAGTTGTAGGCAAATCGAGCAGTACCGGCATGCCGAAGGAGTCCAGTCCGCTGTTGGTTGTTTGGAGCCAGCTCATATCTGTAGGCTCGATTAATCATCATTCTATCTTAGCAGCCTCCAAAGCTCTTTTGGCACGGTTCTTTGCAGAACGTTGTCCATATAGTCTTGCACAGAAGCTCGTCAATACATCAATCATATCTTGAACAAGGTCACTGGTGTCCTCGGTCTCATTGATGACTCTAATCTCTCGTTGGCATGACTGAAGTGCACAAGAGAGATGTTCAAACCCGAATCTGGTCAATCTGTCTTTGTGTTCCACCACTATGATAGACGCTGATGGGTCCTTTAGAATCTTTAATAACTTCCTTCGTTTACCATTCATGCCCGAACCAATCTCAGCAAATTCTTTGACTACAACTAGACCTTGAGCAGCTGCATAGTCACGTAGTCGCTGGAGTTGACGCTGTAAATCTTCCTTCTGTCCTGATGAGGAAACACGAGCATAGAGTACTGTGTTATTGGTCGCAGTAGGAAGTTCATGGACAATGATGGTTCCAGTGGCCAACTGTTCAGTGGGTCTTGGGAACTCACCAGAACGAAATAGACGATAGGCTGTTTTATAGTCAATCCCCATCTTTCGTGCCCAATCAGCCAATTTAATAATAATACACCTAGTAATGTTTGGTATTGAATGGTATTAAGTTATTCTACTGCTGCAACCCCCGACTAAAGTCGAGAGCTTTCTACCACTTTTATCGTAAGTCGTGCTTCAGAGGAGCAAAAAAAAAGAGAGAATTCTCGTTCTACTTCTCGTCAGTTGCTAGTATCTGATCTTCTGTCATTTCCTGTGTTGGCTTGAGCTGTAGTCCCATCTTCTCCAAGAACTCTTCCATGTGAGCCATGCGTTCCAACATCACGCTGTTCTGTTGCTCAAGCTTTGTGTTCATTGTCTGGACTCCAATCAGTTGTACCTCTAGATCCTTGACACGATTGTCAACTTGAGAATCTCCACCACTGTTGCCGAACATTGGTAGTTTACGATAAAAGTGCTAGAAAGCCCACGACTTTAGTCGGGGGAGTATGTCAGATAGTGCATCTTATTCGAAAAGTATATAAGGGATAGATGCATGTTTCTTTTTGTGATTATCATGACATATGTAATTATACCTGCAATTACACAAGCCCCAGAGCGGGCAGAACAACAGTGGTAGTCAAATCTAGTTTTTGGGCAGGTAGCAAATTGGTAATGCACTTTCTTGGCTTGAAAGAAGATATGGGTTCAATTCCTATCCTGTCCAAGAACAAGAAGGGCTGATGGTGTCAATGGCAACATATCTGGTTTGCACCCAGAAGATCCGTGTTCGATTCGTGGTCAGTCCACCAACTCATCTATCAATACTCAAGAGGGATAATGGTGCAATAGTAGCATAATGGTCTCCAGAACCATAGGCGGGGGGGCAGAACCCCTTTATCCCACCAATGCGCCCGTAGCTCAACTGGTTAGAGCACCCGTCTTATACACGGGATTAGCGTGCTGATAACCGCAAGGTTGTGGGTTCAAGTCCCACCGGGCGTACCAATAGGCTAGTAGCATAATAGGTTAATGCACTGCTCTGATAAGGCAGAGATTACAGGTTCAATTCCTGTCTAGCCTACCATTGGCTAGGTAGCATAAAGGAAGTGCTCTGGGTTTGGGACTCAGTTGGTGCAGGTTCGATTCCTGTCCTAGCCACCATATACAAAAACAGAGGTGAAGAAATGAGTACACGAAATCATGACCACTGTTCATGTGGTCACACAAGAGAACAACATAAAAGTTTCGAGAATAGATACAATTCATGTAATTGTGAAACGTTTTTTAGAAATATGAGATTGACATAATAATAATGCTGCGTTGATCTAAATGGTAATGATGCTTGGCTTTCGACCAGGTAATTGTGGGTTCGAGTCCCACACGCAGCACCAATGCTTCAGTAGTGTAATGGCAATCATCTAGCGTTCTCGACGCTGGGATCTGGGTTCAATTCCCAGCTGAAGCACCACATATAGTCCCGTAGTGTAGTAGTTCAGCACACTGTTCTCTGGAAGCAGTAACAAAGGTTCAAATCCTTTCGGGACTACCATCAACCGTAGTTCACAAACAAAGGGATATAGTCTAAACGGGAAGGACACAAGACTTTGGATCTTGGAGTGGAGATTCGAGTTCTCCTATCCCTACCATTGTGTTGCCATAACGTTTAAAAAAGATTACTATACAACACGTTTATGCCAATTTGTATCGTTTGTGGACAGCCCTTTCCTAATTATATTATGATTGATGAAAGAAAAAAGAATATAGCAAAACGAAAACGATGTATTAATTGTAATCCTGGTGATGAGAATAGAGATGGGAGAACAACAAGATATTCAATTAATATATCACCAAAAGGTCTTAAATGGTGTAATAAATGTCAACAATTTAAACCAATTTCCTCATTCTATAGTACACATTCATCATGTAAATCTTGTTACAAAAAACATGTTGTAGAACGAAACCGATTCCACAAAGAAAAAGCAATCAAATTACTTGGTGGTAAATGTTCTCATTGTGGAAAAACATATCCACAAAACGTATATGATTTTCATCATATTAACAA
>JARGGA010000126.1 GCA_029210805.1 Candidatus Thorarchaeota archaeon | reverse complement strand
CCAACCCACTTCTCCTTGAGAGACTCGGTCTTGCACGAGCTCCCAGCTACTCCATCCTCCAACAGACACTCAAACGACTGGACACTCAACCCCTTCACAGAATGTACCACCTCCTTGCTCGAAAAAGACCTCCTCCCTCGAACATCGCGGTGGACTCCACCGGGTTCTCTCATTCCACTGGTGGAGAGTGGATGTCCCTGCGGTTCAAAAGGACGTTGAAACGGCGTTTCACTGCACTTCGCGCAGCTGTGGACACTGACACCCTGATGATTCATTCAGTCCGAGTAAGAGCACGACCTGGAGGAGATGCAAAGGAGATGGTTCCGCTCCTGAAACGCGTACCACATCAGAGTCTTGTAACTGTCTATGGCGACAAGGCCTACATCTCACGAAAGAACGTCCAGTTCATAGCTGATCTTGGAGCGTACCCAGCCATCGAACCAAAGAAGAATCTGGGAGTGAACTCCAAAGGCCATCGAGCATATGGCCAGTTGATGCGAGAGTATCGACGAGACCCTGAGGAGTGGAAACGGGTTCACGAGTATGGAAAAAGAAGCCTTGTGGAAACCGTGTTTGGAATGATGAAGCTGAGATTCACCGGGAGTCTGAGCTCAAGAAGATACAAGGAGCAGCGGCAAGAGTTGTTGGTCAAGGTGATTCTTCACAACCTCGAACGACTGAATTTCCTGGAGTGTGATGGGAGGTGACTTTTCACACAGAGCCATCAATCGCAGAAGACTCATATATCATTCCAGTAGAGCTTATGTTGGCAAAGGGAAGTCTATTGATAAACGGGCAACAGATTAGAGTCGGCCTGATAGGAACTGGCAATATTGGAAAGATTCACCTATCCGGAATAGCCGCTCTCAAAGAAGCTGGCCTTCTTAATGTTGAAATTGTAGCACTCTGTGATATTGACCATGAGGTATTGCAATCTGCAGGAGATCTCTTTGAGGTCAAAAAACTATACGAGGATTTCAAGGATCTTGTGAATGATGATGACGTAGATGTTGTCTATGTCTGCACCCCAACGAATAAGCACATGGATATGGTGCAGGCTGCAGCTCGGGCAAAGAAACAAATATTCTGTGAGAAACCCCTTGCACATAGCTGCCCCCAAGCCAGAACACTGCAAGCCGTTACTCAAGATCAGGGTGTCAATGCTACTGTTGGATTAGTTCTCAGGTTCGACCAATTCTTGCTTTATGCAAAGAAACTCCTCCAAGAGAATGATTTTGGTAAACCTATGCTGGCACACATTAGAGACGATCAGCGATTCCCTGTCGATTACAGTTACTATAGCAAGTGGCGCGGAGAAAAGGCTCTAGCCGGGGGAGGAACACTCATTGAACACAGCATTCATGATATTGATATTCTGAGATGGTTCTTTGGTGAAGTGGAAACTGTATTTGCAAAGGTATCCAATTTCTATGGTCGAGAGGTTGAAGACCATGCTTCACTTATCATTACTCATGTAGATGGAAAAGTCAGCACATTAGATTCAATTTGGCATTGGATTGACCGTCCCAATGAACGAGCGATTGAATTCTTCTTTGAAAAGGGATACATAGGTATCAGACTTGAATCAGGAAAGCGATATCTCGAGTATCACTTGAAGGACCAAGATCCTGTTCGTATATGGCAAGAAAATGCTGATATTGCCCTTATTGAGAACCTAGGACTTCATTCCCGAAACATGTCTCCAGAAGCGGTTGAAACGATAACCTCTGTCGGTACTGAGAGATATGCTGCCCTCAGCTATTCATTTCTAAGCTCGATTCAAACAGGGCAACCCCTCTCACCCAATTTCGTGGATGCTGTGGCTGCGCATCGAATTGTTGATGCGGCGTATGAATCCGCAAATAAGGATAGACAGGTTGACCTTCTCTAGCTACAAAGACATCCTTAAGTGACCTTCAATAGGTGAAAAGGTCAGCTATGAAACCTATTCAGCTTGATAGTATAGACACAGCGAACTATGATGCGATAATTGTTGGTAGTGGAGCTGGAGGTCTTCTTACAGGACTAGCCCTTACTGCGGAAGGGAAACGTGTTCTTATTGTTGAGAAGGAGGACCGATTAGGCGGAGTCTGGCATAGTTATTGGGCCGATGGGTATCGTGTTGATAATGGCTTGCACGTAATAACTAGGGTAAAGAATGGAGCATTCGCACGGTTTATGCGGAATCATCTTTCACCACCTCCTGAGTTTGTGCTTCATGATGGATGGGAGTTTAGAGTTCACGATAAAACAGGTACAATCCCTTCAACCATCGGCGAGACGTTGCGTTGGCCGCTTACAAACTTTCGAGGACGTCTTGGTCTTATGAAAATCGGTGCAAAGATCAAGACTATGAAACTGGAGGAAATGGAAACGTACAAAGACATCTCCTTCCTCGAATTTATGCAATCCCGAGGTGCTACAAATCAGGTTATGCTTGATGTGATGCAGAGTGCAATATTCATGGCCGCTGGAGTAGGCATTGAGAAGGCTTCAGCCTATGAATCCTTGCGAACACTGAAGGATACCGATAAGGAATCCGGGAAGCTAAAGTCGGCTGTCAAACTCATTATGGGATCTGATGGCGAATATGATGAAGGTTACGTTATCGGTGGAATGGAAGGTCTCATCAGCCGTGTTATTGAAGCAATCAATGGCGACTATGTACTGAATGCTCCTGTAGAATACATTCATTCAGCGTCTGGAGTTGTGACAGGAATTACCGCTGCAGGCACAAAATTAGGTCACTCACTCATTATCAGTAATATTCCCCTCTGGTCAATGAACAAAATAGTCAGGTCTGACTCGGCTGAAACACAGGATTTCTTTGAACAAAATAGCAAGATAATTCCAACTCATGGCCTAACTGTCTGGCTTGGGTTAGATAAAATTGTGATTGGCGATCGAAAGAATCGCGTTCTTGTGCATCCTAATCCGAATCGCTGGATTGTATCAATTTCCAGTTTTGATCCATCCTGTGCGCCAGAAGGCAAAGAGTTGGTTGCAATAGCAATGATGACAATTCCTGGAAAGAGCACAGAGGAACAGGTCCAGATAATGAAGGGTCATGGTCTGGAGAAGTATCATCCCGGACTATTGGAACATGTCGAAATGGAGCACATTCAGACCTCTTATGCAACTCGAGCACAACTTATTCCCGGACAGACCGATCTTGACCGTCCTGGCCCTCGCACACCTTTGAAAGGACTGTATCTCGTAGGTACTGACACTGCTGGTTCTGGAGTAGGTCTTCAACAAGCAGCGAATTCAGCAGAATGTGTATTACATGCTTTGAAAGAAGACGGTGCTATTTAGATTCGGAGGATTATTCTATGGAACCTCGCGATAGCATTGATGATTTGGAAATGTCAGATACAGAAGAAAAAACAAAATCGATTATTCTTCTGGGTATACTGACGCTACTAACCATCACTGGAGCTGCTGTACTTCACGTTAATCAGCCTGAATTCATTCTTGATAGATTTGTGAATATTTCCGAATTCGAATACTCTCTATTTGACACAACTCTTTACCTATCATATCTAATTGTAGGCTTGTTCACTGGAGCCCTCTCTGATCGATGGAAGAGTCGTCGAGTCTTCATTTTCGTGGGTACTTCGGGCTCTATGCTATTCTATTTGCTCATGACAACAACGATCTCATATCCTCTTCTTCTAGTATACCGATTCCTTCAGGGTTCATTTACCGTTATGATATGGCAAACTCTAATGACAATGGTTCTTGATTTGTCTGGTTCCGAAAGTCGTGGCAAAAGCATGGGGATTTTTGGAGCCTTTTTGGCAATTGGAATGGGATTAGGACCTGCGGTGGGTGGTGTTATCGCTTCATATGGTGTGTTTTGGCCTTATTATTTTGCTTGCATTCTAAACATAGTAGTTCTCGTGGCAACTCTGGTAGCACTAAAAGAACCAGCATTAACAAAGAATCGACCAAGTTTGGCTCAGAGTCTCTCTATTGCAAGGCGACGGCCAGAACTAGTGATACCGGGTTTGTTCAACTTCATTGACCGATTACACATAGGATTCATTCTGACAGCTCTTCCACTCCTTCTTTCAGTAGTGCTAGGATTGTCCGAGTCTCTTCGAGGTATGGCACTTGCAATCTTCGCGTTACCATTTATCATTCTTCAATATCCGATGGGAAAGGTTGCTGACCGATATGGACGGTATCTTCCTCTCATTGTAGGAAGTCTAGGTTTTGGTTCTGTTATGTCAGTACTTGGATTTGTGGGATCTACCAGCTTTGTGGCTCTTCTAATAATGCTCATCTTTCTGGGAATCTTCTCAGGAGTAACTGCACCTGCTTCTATGGCATTAATTGGCGACTATGTTCCGCAGGATGATTCAGCAATGGGAATGGGTTTGTTCAACTTCATGGGGAATCTAGGAATAACTGTAGGTCCTGTACTATTTGGAATTCTAATTATCACAACTGATTTCGTTGTAGCCTTCTTTGCTGCTGGACTTTTGGAAGTTGTGACTTTGGGGATTTGTGCTGTGCTCGTTCGTTTCTTTTCCCTTCGAGAAAGAAGAATGGCCTTTTCGATAAATTCTACATCTTAGTTGCCTTAAGCGAGAACATGAATGGGACATATTCCTTTCCCTCTGGAAGTACCCAGCGGCCATCTTTGTTCTCAATCATGAATGGTAATGCCTGATAGCTTGTGAATGGGAACTCATTGAAGAACTCTATACGCAATCCAACCTTTGTGAGTACATTGATGATTCTGGATATACTATGATTCCATTCGTAAGCAGTCTTGGCTTCCATCTTTTTGTCAGGATTCGAGTAAGTATTATCTGAAACGAAGCTCATTGGCTCAGATCCATGGAAGTACGGATATCGTACCTTCAGAGTTGCTTCCTCTGTTTCATCATCGAAAATGTAGCCAAAAGGATGGAATTCGCGAATATAGAAGACACCTCCAGGTTTCAAGAAGTGGTCTATAATTTCTCCCCACTTCTCTAAATCGTTCAGCCACATTATCACTCCCCCTGAAGTGAAAACGATGTCAAACTTCTGGTCTAGTTTCTCTCGCAATTCATAGATGTTAGACTGCACAAACTTGGCGTTTAATTTCGCTTCTGTTGCAATGTTCATTGCCAAATCGATTGCATCTCCTGAGAAATCCACTCCAACAACATCCGCTCCCAATCTTTCCCATGACATTGTGTCTAATCCAAAATGGCATTGTAGATGAAGGAGCGATTTTCCAGAGACATCTACCAGTTCTTCTACTTCGATGGGGTCCAGTGTACTCTCACCTTTCAAAAATCCCTTGACATTGTAGAACTCTGAATCTTTGTGAACCTCTACCTTTGCATCCCATAGGTCTCTATTGGCATCGAAGAACTTGTTCATGTCTTTTCCCTTCTCAAGCAGCGATTCGCGATGATATCTTTGAAAGAGCTATCGGTTTCTGCCAATTGTGTTAGGAACGAAACAGTTTTGTTACCCAAATGTCGGGCTGAGGTTGACTAAAAGGTCAGGTTCATCGAGGAGTAACTTGAAAATGCCAATGATTGAGATTAGATGGCACGGACGTGGCGGACAAGGCGGAGTAACATCAGCTGAGCTACTTGCTAAAGCTGCATATTTAGATGGATACAAGGGTGTACAAGCTTTCCCATACTTTGGTGCAGAAAGGCGTGGGGCACCTGTAAAGGCCTTCACTAGAATTTCTGACACAGAAATCAATGTTCGAAGCCAGATTTACACACCTAACATCGTGGCTATTATGGACCCCGGGATAATTGATCTTATTGACCCCACTGAAGGCATCACGAAAGAAGGTACGATTATCATCAATACTCCCAAAGCACCATCCGATTTCGATTATGGTGACGCCAAGGTCTGGACTTACGACGGTACTGGAATCGCACTAAGTTACGGGCTTCTCGTTGCAGGACTTCCAGTAGTAAACACAACAATGCTTGGTGCTTTTGCAAAGGCAACAGGACTTGTGAAGCTGGAAACTGTTCAGCAAGTCATCAAAGCAAATTGGCCTGGTAAAGTAGGAGAAACGAATGCTGCAGGTGCTGAAGCGGCATACAACTCCTGCATTACAAAGTAATTCTTTCATAGCGAATCTGATGGGATGGCCGCTAGCCGGCCACCATCAATTGATTCAGTAAATCTATGCGAACATTCGTTCATAGCCTCTTCGGGCTGCTTGTCCCTTCTGCATACCCTCGACATTTTCGGCTACTTCACCCATCTTTTCTCGTATTCGGTTTCCACTCTCTTGAAGTTCTATAACTTTTATCCCGATATTGTAGAGTCTATTCAAGGCCTCAAGAAGTTTCACAGCGCCTTCTGGGTCAGGAATCATGACAATCGCTGGTGTAAGCAATGCAAACCCAACCATTTCTCTGCAAAGAGTCTCAGAGAGAATTGATCCAGCGATACCGGTTATTATCCCCTTCTGTAGAATTTCCATCTCAGTGTCATCTCTGAGTTCCTTTAGCTTCTCTTCTTCCGCAGCGTATAAGACCTTACGATTCAATGGAAGTCCTTGGACTGGAATGCCATCAACAACGACTGTTTCCTTCACTCCCACGCTTGCTGCCCAGTCAAGTAAAATTGAACTGACGTGATACATTCCCTCTTCAGCAATCGGAAGTTCAGTCATCACGACCAGGAGGTTTTGCTTCTCACTGGCATAGATACGAAACGGATGCCTGAGTCTGCCATCGATAAATACGGCAGCAGAAGGCATATACTTTGATCTGATATGGGCTACTTCTTCCATGTCAAATTGCTCAATTATCGCACCTGCAGCTATTGTTCCAACAACACCTGCAGATGGAAAACCGCAAATGAGAAGAGGCTGGTCCATCTTGAATTCTTTCGTCTGTACTACTTGTGCTTCCGGAGCACCAAGGATTTTTGCTTTGCATTCTTCGCCCATGAGGAAAACAACCTCGATATGTAATCACCGTGTCCATCATTATTAAGTTTGAGCAAGTAGATACATTTGAGGTTCTAAAGAGAGGATAGAGAAGCCGATTCTTTTTAGGGAACGTTTTAACCTTCAATATACACTCAGTGAGTAGAGATGTGTTGTCATGCGTTATAGAACTCATTCCATTCGGCCTCCTCCTATCATGAAATTGGCTGAATCCGCTAAACGATTCATAGGATCCGCAAACTTTCTTGATTTGGGTCAGGGATTGCCAGGTCATATTCCGCCGAAGGAAGTATTGAACGCATTATCTGAAAGAATCTCTCATCCGACAACTCACCGATATACCCATGATCAAGGACAGCTTGAGTTGAGAGAAGAACTTGCCCTTTATCTACGTCAAACTTCTCAGATTGATGTCGATCCTCAGAGAGAGTTGACAATCACTGCAGGCGGAAATCAAGCATTTGCAGGTACTGTGCTAACAATCATCGAACAGGATGATGAGGTCATAATGCCCTCTCCCTACTACTTCAATTCAGTGATGGCTGTTCAGCTTGCAGGTGGTATTGTAAAACAAGTCCCAGTCAACTCACGATATCAGCCTGATCCAGAAGCCATAGAGGCGGCCATAACTCCCCAAACGAAATGCGTCTTGTTGGTATCACCTAACAATCCAACTGGTGCAGTTTATGACCAGAGTGTTGTAGATAAAATAGTTGATATTTGCCTTCAGAACGACCTCTTTCTAATATCAGATGAGGCTTATGCTCGACTAGTTTTTAATGATTCAAAACATTACAGTCCTCGACGAAGAAGAGATGCCCATGACAATATAATCACTCTAGGCAGTTTCTCAAAAGATTTTGGGATTAGTGGTTGGCGAGTAGGTTACACAATTGGTTCTACCGAATTCATGGATGAGTTTCTCAAAGTTCAGGATACCATTTCAATATGTGCTCCGACTGCGGGACAGCTAATCGTCCTGGAAGCTCTAAAATCTGATCAAACTTGGGTAGAAGAAGAACTACGTCGTTTGAGCCTTTTGCGAGAATTTGCATATCTGAGAATCCGTGAAATTGATGCATTTGACACTTTTGAAACAAAAGGAACATTCTATCTGTTCCCACGAGTGAAGGAATGTACCAGTACACGTGACATCGTGCTTGCTATTCTGCAATCCACTGAAACTCTTGTACTACCAGGTGGCATCTTTGGTGAAGCAGGCGAGGACCACCTCCGAATATCAATTGGGCCTCTGACACCTGATGCAGTTGATGAAGCTTTCAACAGACTTTCAGATTTCTTTGCACACTATAAGTCGGAGTAAGTTTCCCATTCCCACTCAGTGACAATTTCGCAAAGGTAATGATTCCACTCGTTCCGTTTAAGAGAAATGAATTTCGCAATTATCTCATTGCCAAGAGCATCAGTGATGACTGCGTCCTTTTCAAGAGCATCCAATGCTTCTCCAAGGTTTGAAGGTAGTTCTCTAATTTCCAGCATCTCACGTTCCTCATCCGAGAGTGTGAATACATCCTCGCTTCTTGGGTCTGGTGGAGTTAGTTTTCTATTGACGCCATCCATTCCTGCAGCAAGTATTACT
>JARGGA010000125.1 GCA_029210805.1 Candidatus Thorarchaeota archaeon | reverse complement strand
TAGTAGCACACCCACAATACCAGAGGGCTTGCCTTTTTGCTCTTTAAAGCAAGTTCGATTGACCTGGTAATCTCGAAGTATTCCATGTGGATCTTCGATAGTAATCTCAAATGATTGATCAGGTCCTCCTTCTAGTAATTCTTTGTCGAGTTTGATCAAATCCTTTTTCGTGAGGCCATGAATTCTCTCAAGAAGTAGGTCACTTGTGCTACCTTTGACTTCATCAACACTAATTCCAATCAATTTGTTTGCAAAGGCAATATTGCATCTTTGGTATTTACCATTGAGGTCCTTATAGAAAACAGGACTGGAAATTGTGTTGATCAAAGTATCAAGAAAATCAAGACTTCCTTGCAAGGCTAATTCTGATATTCGTCGTTCAGTTATATCGATTTCAACAATCTGATGAGCTGGCCTTCCGTTGTATTCCGCGAGACGAAGATGACCCTCAACCCATCTTACAGAACCATCTCTTCGAACATATCTGAACTCATGTCGAGGTGCAATTTCATCTCCACGCTCCAAAGCATCATTCCTCATTTTGAGCTCATCAATGTCATCAGGGTGAACCAACTCCCAAATTTGATTTGGATTTAAGTTCAAGACTTCCTTTCTTGAAAGACCTATAGTATTTGCAAATGGCTCATTCACATATGCATAACATCCACCTTGGATGATAGCGTAGTTTTGAATACTATTTTCGACTAGATTTCGATAATTTGCTTCAGAAGTGGCAAGAGCATGTGAGGCTAATTTGGCTTCAGTAATATCTTGAAATTGTGTAATATAATAAAGCGGTTCACCTTCTTCACTGTATCCTATCGATGAACTGATGAACGAATAGACAATATGACCGCTTTTGTGGAAGTACTTTTTCTCCAATTGTATTGTTGATTTTCCTGATTCAAAGGTCCCATCAACAACTTGAGGGGTTTTCTCCACATCATCTGGATGCGTAATTTCTTCGAAAGTCATCTGCGTTAATTCTTCCATGGAATATCCAAGCATCTGGCACAACGCTTGATTGCAATCAACTATGTTGTCCCTGAATGATATGAGCGCCATCCCAACTGATGCGTTATGAAAGGCTCCTCGAAATCGCACCTCACTATCGAGCAATGCTTCAGTAGTTATCTTTGCTTCTGTAATGTCCTGAATCTGCGAAACAAAATACAGGGGTGTTCCTTTGGCATCGTTTGTAAGTGACGAAGTCGTTCGAGTCCAAATTACTTGACCTCCTTTTGAGAGAAACCTCCACTCGTATGTAGGTCCCGATGCATCTCCTCTCAATTGGCTTAGAGCCATTTCAGGGGCTTTTCCTACATCATCTGGGTGGATGAAGTCCTCAAGATTGTGGGAAAGAAGTTCTAGCTCTTCGTATTCAAGGATCCTGCATAGAGCATCATTTACCTGAATGAGTTCCAGATCCACTGACACGATGGCCATACCAATTGCAGCATTCTCAAAAGATGCACGAAAGCGTGAGTCGCTTTCCTCAAGAGCAAGTTGTGCCCTTCTGTGTCTTACTACAGTTCGAATGGTATGAGCCAATTCCGCATAGAGGATCTTTGGTTCATCTCCTTTAGTGATATAGAAATCCGCGCCCAAGTTCAATGCTTTAATTGCGACTTCTTCTCTTCCTCTTCCAGGGAAAATAATGAAGGGAATGTCTGGATTGCTTTTTCTTACAATCTCAAGATATTCCAAACCACTCATACCGTGAGGCATTTCGTAATCGCTTACAATCACATCGAATGGGTCACGAATTGATGATTCCAATGCAATCTCTGCAGATGAAGCAATTACAATCTCGAATGTTGGATCTTCTTTGCCTAGGAATTTGGATGCAACTGTCAGTAGATCCTCGTCATCATCTACTAGAAGCACCCGAATCGTCATTACACACCATCTCTTCCTATTTCTACAAAGAAACCTCTTTGAAACAGCGTATTTAACTTAGCTTCGACGGTTGCCTACCAGTATGGCTTTATTTAATATCTTTTTTTTCTGTACTACCGGGATGAATGAAGTAAATGAATCGTAAGAAAGAGGTTCATGTGTGCTCTCTCGTGGACCGACCAAACAGATTTCTCGGACGTGTTGAGTTTGAAGGCAATATACATGAAGTATTCATTCCAAATCCTGGAAGAATGCATGAATTGATGATTCCTGGAAAAGAAGTGTATATTCGGGATGCCGCATCCAAGAATAGAAAAACTGCTTACGATATGATTGGAGTTAAACATGCGGGAGTTCTAATCTCAATTGATTCCTTACTTCCTAACCGTTTCATGAAGAGAATTTTTACGGAAAATGTATTGAAAGAATTCAGGGAATTTACAGAGGTAAAACCAGAACCTCGCGTCTATGAAGGACGCTTTGACTTCAAATTGAATAATGGCAAGGAAATAGCATACGTTGAGGTGAAATCCTGCACATTAATCGAAGACGGTCGTGCGATATTCCCTGATGCTCCCACATCTCGCGGGGCACGGCATGTTAATTCGTTGGCAAGAGTTTTGAGAGAAGGGCTTGCTCAAAGAGCCGCTATTGTTTTTGTCATTCAACGTCCAGACGCCATAGTCTTCTCCCCCAATGATCGCACTGATCCACTATTTGGTGAATGTTTGAGGAGGAGTGCTGCATCTGGTGTTGAAGTCTACGCGCTAAGTACTGAGGTTTTGGATTGGAACCTTCATCTAATTGGCCCTGTTCCGATTGAACTGAACCATTTCTCTGAAAGTTTGTGATATCTAAGGCGTGATAGCGCAATGCATCAACCTTTTTTGGTATCATACCATCGAGATTTCATGAGTGGAGGACATAGGGAACGATGGATTGCCATTCTCAAAGAATGGAAAAGCTTCGTATTGCTTATCGCGATACTTTTGCTTCTTCCATACAGTGTTCAATTTCCAAGCGTGGTTTCTCCATTCATTTTGGACCTAAGAGGACTGTTCTATGAATTCCAAGTGTTACAACTAGAGTTGGTAATCCATCAATCAATTTCTATCATTAGCATAATCAATCTCATACTTGTGATAGTACCTAGTGCATACTTTACTTTTCGTTACAAGAATAAAATTAATGATGAAAACATTGCGATACTCGCCTTCATTACATTTGCCCTCACTCTGATTGTGGTAACTATTGTTGATTATTGGGCTCTAACATCGCCTTGGCAAGTTGATACACTTCAGAGTCCAACTCCTAATTTGCAGTTCCTTCCGGGTTTTACCCTTCTTTTGCTCTTCTCAGCTGTTATTGTACCCCTATTCAAGGAGTATGCGACAGATATAACAAAAGCATCCCTTTCAGGTTATTATAGGTCAGGGTTTCGTTCGTGGGTTTCAACAAAAATGCCAAAAACAACAAGCGGTTGGTTGCTTGCGTTCTTGCTTGTTACTCCCACTTTGTTATTGGTAGAACTTCCAGGGTCCATTTCGGCGATCTGGTCGACAAACATCGGTGTATCGCTTTTGGGGCCATATTTTACACTATTCTTGGATACCTTGACGTCTGGTTCCCATTCAGGAGTGGTGTTCCTATTTATTTTGGGAGGGTATGAAGTGTCATACAATCTCCTCGCATTCCAGATCCTAAGCCTATTGTTTTCATTATCAGTACTTCTCTATATTCAGAATAGAATATCCCGAAGATTGTTGGTTGCTTCTGGATTGCTTTCCTTTGCAATACCGCTCTTTCTATCCCTGTTTAGTTTCTTTTCATTGATTCTTACCTTTGGCAGAGAACTGATTATTCCAATCCCCTTATTGCAGATTCTTGGAATCTTGCTTAATCGCAGAATTGAGAGGCTTCGTGCAGCATCTCCTCCCGATGCTTCTGTGGAATCCGGAAACGATTCTGTCACGGTGCCGGTTGGATACATTTTTACTTCTTTGGTAAAACGTATAAAACGTGGTAAGAATCAGAACAATGGGGAGTCACTTCTAAAACGTGATGAATCTATTGAAAATCAGGAGGAAACTGAATCGTGATTTTGAATATCTTCGTAATATACTTTCAACCATTTTCGCTGGAGGTCTTTCAAAGATGAAAACGGAAAAAGAAATCATCAAGATGATGTCAGGACCCGAGCTAATCAGATTGGCTCAGGTATTGAGAGTACCTCTAACTAGGCGTCACATCTCAAGAACCCTAATTGAGCAAGATCTAGTTGATGCAATAGAAGCTAAGAATTCTGACAAATCATCTGTTGGACAATGCGAATTGAAGAATCCTGCAATAGAAATCACCCGAATGAGAAAAGAATTTGGCAGAAAGGTCGCAGTTAAGGATTTAGATCTTATAGTTCGACCCGGTGAAATCGTCGGACTGGTTGGTCCAAATGGAGCTGGAAAAACAACAACCCTCCGCGTTCTAACAGGTATCATAAAACCTACCTATGGTGATGTATTTGTGAATGGACATAACATGGCTAGCGACCCTGTTTCTGCAAAAATGAAAATCGGATATATTCCAGAGAGACCTACATGTTACCCAAGTCTCAAGGTCATAGAATACTTAACTTTCATCGCTCGGATATATGATGTTCCACGAGTTGATGCACTTCTACGAATTCGGGAATATGTAGATAGATTTCAATTGGATGAATTCCTGACGTCCTATATAGGAACTCTTTCCAAAGGGAATCTACAAAGAACTCTGCTTGCAGGAATCTTTGTACGAGAACCCCCATTCATTCTTGCTCTTGATGAACCAATTTACGGACTTGATCCTCGAGGTGCATGGAGTCTTAAGGCACATCTCAAAGACCTCAAAAAGGATGGTTCTGCGATTCTTGTTTCCACGCATATCCTTGAGGTTGCTGAAGGTCTTTGTGATCGATTCTTCATAATGAATCATGGTGACATCGTAGGTCAGGGATCTCTAACGGACCTGAAAGATAAGTGCCCCGGGACCAACTCCCTCGAAGAAGTCTTTTTGACACTCACTGGCGGGATTCCAAAGGAGTGATCAATTTGCGAGTAAAGACACCAACTCTATTGAAAAATGAAGTGTTGATGCTTTACAATCAATTTGTTAGAACAATAACAACTCCATCAATGCTGGGATTCTACATTGTTACTATGACAGGCGCCCTGTTTGTGAGTTCTATTGGTTCCACTTTAGTGAGTCTTGGCCCCATTTTTTCACCATTGGGCGTTCTACTAGAATCAATGATCGATCGAGCCACGATATTTGCAGCCATTGGTCTAATAACGCTAACGTCGGTAGTTGGAGGTTATTTCGGTATAGGGCCAGCTGAAGTTCTTGAAAGCCCTGATGAATATATCCTGATGGTTTCCCCAGTTCACCCCCACCAATTGTTTCTAGGCCGCTATATACGAAGAATCACAAGGAAATTCTTCTATCTTGTGCTGGGTTTTATAGTCGTAATTCCGTTGCTTTCTCAGGAAGGATTCATTGCTTCATCCATCATGTTGCTAATCATTTCTATCATATTCTTTTTAGAGATTAACTACTTTCTTGGTGGAATATGCAGTATCATCAAAGTAAAGCTTCAGCATAGATACACTTCCAGTTTGAGGCATCTCATTCTCATTCCTATAATGGCTGTAACCTATCTGTTGTCATCACCTCTTCTTACAATGAATCCCGTAATACAATTGGGTATACCAGCAAACCAAGTTGGCATTATCCTTATGGAAGTTACAGGGATTCATGAGGCGGGACTAAATGTTCTTTCCATTTTCGGGATGGTATTCATTTCTTTCTTCATTTCATTACTTGTTCTCTCCAATATTAGTGGCTACGATTATTACGAACAGTTTTCGAATAATATCTCCAAAGAAGAATCTGAAAGCAGATTCAGTAGAAGCATACGGGGGCAGGTGGATTTCTCCGAATCAAGATTCAATGACCCGATGATTTGGATCATACTCAAGGATTTCTGGAGTAAGATGAGAACACCTCTTCAATTCTGGAAATACATCTACGTTATTGTCGGAACTGCTTTTGGATTATACTTGAACTTGGCTCAACCAATTTGGTTAGCTCCGATGGTAATACCTCCTCAATATACCGCATCAATAATTCCCGCTTTTCTGCTGATTCTAATACTGATGACTCAGATGGCAACTTTGACATCCTTGCTGGCATTCGTAGATGAGAAGGATAACATCTACTTGCTTCGTTCAAGTCCCTTTAGATCTAAAGACATTGTTCTTGCAAAATACATATTCAGTATACTTGAAGTTGCAGTAACCTCAATTCCCATCTATCTATTCCTTCTGTACTTCTTTAGAGTTCCCGGTTCACTATTCTTGATAACATTGGCTGCTCCAATGATTATAGTTTTCTCAGCGACAGGAATACTCGTTGGAGCTTATGTTCCTGTATTTACGAATGATCCAAAGAATCCCCCTGTTCCATTGGCTTTTTCATTCCCGGCTATCAATCTGATGCTTGGTGGAATCATTACCTGGATTTCCTCAGAGTTTACAAATGATATCACATTGGTTATTGTCATGCCGGTGTTTGTTGCATTTACCGTCTTGCTGTTCCTTTCTCTTTCTGTTCATGCTTTACAATCTTACAAGTAACTATCATTTGTCTCTTCGAGTCAATCTCAGGGCATTAGCAATTACAACTAATGTCAGACCCATGTCACCAAATAGAATCGCCATCCAGAGGGTTGTAAAACCTAGGACAGCCAGTACACCAATAATAACCTTCACGCTGATTGATAAAATGACATTTTGTCTGACAATATTCATAGTACGTTTAGCCCTTTGAATTAGCTTGGGGACCTTACGCAGATCTTCTTCCATTAACGCAATATCTGCAGTTTCAATAGCCGCATCGCTTGAAATAACTCCCATCGCTATACCTACATCTGCAGCAGCAAGAGCGGGAGTATCATTGATGCCATCGCCTATCATAACTATGCCCCCCTCTTCTGATAGCTTTTGGATAAACTCTACCTTTTGTTCAGGGAGTAGCTCTGAAAAGTATTCTTCAAATCCTAATTCAGTTGCGATTTGTGCTGCAACATCTTCATTATCACCCGTCAGCATTATAGTACGGATTCCTTGGGATTGCAATTCTTGAACTGCTTCTATTGTTCCTTCTCTAATTGAATCGCCCAGCACTACTGTTCCTAGATGCTTCTTCTCTCGTACGACGTAAACCATTGTCCCTGTTCCGCAAACATGGCCTTCCGTTGGCAAATCAATTCTTTCTGCTGTCAGTAATCTTCTATTTCCAACGATGTATGTTACTTGGCCTACTCTCCCTTTTACTCCTCTTCCAGGGATGGCAACAAATTCCTCTGCTTCAAGAATTGGAACACTGTCATTCTCCCCTGCATCGACCAAAGCCTGAGCAATTGGATGTTCAGACATTCGTTCAAGTGCTATAGCCGCGCTTAGAACATCTTGTCTCGATGAACCATTATGAAGACAAATGCTTTGAACAGTCAGGTTTCCTCTAGTTAGGGTGCCCGTTTTATCGAAGGCAACGATTTTGGTTCTGCTAAGCTGTTCAAGGTGATCTGAACCTTTAACTAAAACTCCCTCTCTAGCTGAACCAACAATTGATGATACCATACTCACAGGGATTGATATTGCGAATGCACATGGGCAAGAAATGACTAACAATGTAAGTCCTCTATATACCGCATCATGAATTGGAGCACCGAGAATGAATGTCCCAAAGCCTAACAGAAATGCTCCCGCAATTACAATTGGCGTATAAACGTGTGAGAATCTGGATACGAATCGTTCTGTAGGGGATTTTGCTTTTCGCGCATCCTGTACTAGCCGTACTATTCGAGAGAGCACTGAATCTTGTGATATTTTGGTAACTTCAATTTCGAAAAAACCATCAATATTGATAGTTCCTGCAAAAACAATATCACCAATATTTTTCTCCACTGGGATAGATTCTCCTGTTATAGGAGCTTGATTGACTGAAGACATCCCCTTAATTACAGTGCCATCCAAGCCTATTCTTTCTCCGGGCCTGACCACAAATATCTGGCCAATGTTCACATGATCAGGACTGATAGCTATTTCCGACTCCTGGTTTTTTACGTTGACTGACTCAGGTTCTAACTCAAGTAGGCTTTCAATCTCAGTTCTGACTTTGTCCCCAGCTTTCTCTTCAAGTAATTCAGCTACATAGAAGAGAAACATAACTGCAGCTCCTTCGGCTGGTTCGTTGATTAGTACTGCTCCAATAGCAGCTATGGTCATTAATGCACTGATACCTAGATGCCCTTTATAGAGCCCCCGAATTCCATTCGGAATAATCCATCGACCTGCAGATAATATGGAGATTATGAAGAGACTGTAGAAAACTAAATCTGAAAGTAGCATGAGCTGTAGGATTACCCCAAGAAACAACGTAACTCCTGAAACAACCGCTAGGACATACTTTATTCTCAAGCTAGTCTTTTCTCTTGAGGAACGCTCAGCATCGCAATGCTGACAAACCGAGCTAGTTTCCGCAGACGTGATTTTTAGCGGTTCTGAGGATTGTTCTGATGCATTCGTCTTGGAGTTCATAGTAAATGTTCCTGCCTTCAC
>JARGGA010000124.1 GCA_029210805.1 Candidatus Thorarchaeota archaeon | reverse complement strand
AGATTTACACTAGCTCAGGTACAAATGGACAGAATGCACAGCCCTATCTATCTGTAAATGGAATAATCTGGGAATTGCCAACAGCTGGTCAGAGATTTTCCGTAAGTCAAGACTGGACAACTCTCTCAGTAGATCTTCCTCTCGATTCATTCACATTCCCTGGGACTCTGGATATTGCCATTGGAATTCGTGGATTTGCAGATACACAATTTCAGACAACAGGTATTCTCAGCGCCGATAATATCAGCTTAACATTGAGGACGTCACGTCTTGCCGAGGTGGTTGATCTAGGGGCACGTGATGCGGATCAAATATCGAATGAAAAAACATTCGTGACAGGCTCAGGCGAAAATGGATATGCAACATTTTCAGGTAATTGGTCAGACAGTGTAAGTTTGGAGTTTCTATCAAATGAAACAGGGACGGAATTTAATCTGGATTTGTTTATGGAACTTGAAAAGAATAGCCTGTTAGATACTAACACATACACTGTGAGCAATGGTACTTTGGCACTATGGGAATCAACCTTTACAGCCCGAGAAATGGCATTTCCATTTACTTACTATTATTTCAATGTAACAACACCAAATGATTGGACGATTTCTACAGTCTACGATGCCTATAATGACCTTCAGTTGAGTGGCGGAACTTACTACAATGCTACATACTATGCAAGTGAAGGTATCTTGCTTTGTGATGTTTATGGTACAGGTACAACCGGCACACCTCATTATGGTACTTGGACTATTTCTAGTACTGCACCAAACTATGGTGACTCCATGACGTTCATGGGCGACTCTAGCGGCACTTGGACTGAGATAGCCGATTACTATCCTGACTCAGCACTACGAGTGGGAATATTATTCAGCGATGTATTCTCTAATCCTCCTACGACCTCTGGAACAGGAAGTCTTGAGTTCTATGACCTTGAAGGAACCAAAATCTATTCTGAAATTGGCGGCGCCTTGGATGTATTGGGCGAGTCTACATATCAAAATGGGACGGGCCTTGATAATATTACAATTCAACCCTTATGGCTGGCAGGACCTGTTACAGCAGCGGCAGTTTGGTCCAATGGCACTGCAGTAGGTGTCATTCATAGACAATTCAACATCTACCATCATACGGAACTGGAGATTGAAACAGATGTATACTCAGCTTATAGAGGCGATACAGTTTCTGTTCGCGTGAAGTATATTGATTCTGAAACAAACCTAGGAATTCCAGGCGCAGAGCTATACTTCAATTGGTCATATGGCTCAGATGCAATGGGTTATGCAGGGAATGGTTGGTATGCGGGATATGTAGATACATCTGCAGCAGTAATTGGAGGTTATCCGGTTACCGTAAATGCATCAAAAGATTACTATGATTTCTCTGAAACCGGAGGAATCACAATCAATATTCAAGAGAGAACAACTCTCTATTCTCCGAAAAACCTACAAACTCCAACAACGGACTACGAGATTGCATGGGGTAATTCAAAGACAATCTACATCGCATATGAAGACACTATAGCAATGAATCCTGATACTTTGACAGCAAGCCCTGGAACCCCGGCAAGTCCTGATCCCTCTCAAGCATATACATCAAACAACGACTATGCCACTGTGAGCAGTATTGGCAATGAGATTTCTCTTATTGTTGAAACAGATTCTACAGCGTATGATTTTGTAGTAGCGGATATTACAACAGTCACTCTCAAACTTGAAGGTCGATTCAGCACTTCTGTCAATACTGGAGAAGTATACGTCTACAATTTCACAAGTAGTACCTGGATTCTTGTAGATGGTTCATATTCACCAACAATTGATACAACAATTACGTGGAAGACAACAAGTCCCTCCGATGTAATTTCAGGAAGTGGCATCGTCAGAGCTAGTATCTACGCATCACACTCATCATCTTTCACCTATGATTTAGATCTCGTAGATTTCATCGCTGGAAGACCGATTGATGATACGGTACCTACAATATCGATTACATCAGATTGGCCTGCTCAAACCGTTGTCGGTACTCAGAGCGGACCCATCTATAATGATACACTTAACATTTGGGAGATCACATACAATACAGCTGGTGTAACACCTGGAGAGTATACTATACTGATAGACGCCTCAGCCCTAGGTCACCAGGCAAAGACCCTTGAACTTACAATTACAGTACGGGCACACCATAGTCGGGTAACTGCAGTACCACCTAGCGAAACGCCTTGGAGCTGGAAGACTTGGGTTAATGTTTCAATTACAGACACAGACAATTCTTCAATCGTAATAACCGAGGGGAACATCACCCAAATTGAGATTGATACGCCTTTTGGAATCCAAATCTTCACCTCAACGGATTGGTTATACGGTACGGGTTCAGGACAAGCAACGATAGCATTCTGGTTGAACACAAGCCTATGGACAGCTAATTCATACACTTTGGATGTTTATGTAACCACTACTGGATCAGGTGTTTCAAAGTACTTTGATGATAGTGCAAGTATTCTACAGGTTACAGTAAGACCACATGATATTGGCATTACTGCCAGTCCTCCAACACAGACTCCTTGGGGCTGGAAGACAAATGTCACGGTTTCACTAACAGATCTTGATAATTCAACAATATCTGTGAATCCTGATAATGTCACCGCAATAGTTGTAGCAGGTCAGATATTCACTTCAGCTGATTGGAGCTACGCGAATGGTGTCTTTAGTTTCTTTGTAGATTCAGTTGCATGGCCCATTTCATCACAAACATACACTGTTTCAGTCATATGCATCGAAATCCCTGTAAGATACTACAAAGACAGACAGGGTAGCGTCCTAATCACCGTTAGGGAACACACATTGTCCATCTCTGCTGCAGCTTTAGCAAGTACTCCTTGGGGTGCTATGACGAATGTGTCAATCACATTGATTGATGCTGATAATTTCACATTGCCAGTAAATGAGGCAAATGTCACTCAGTTCGTAATAGGAGGGCAAGTATTCACCTCAGCGGATTGGAGTTTCTCATCAGGGACATACTATGTTCTTCTTGATACATCTCAATGGAGTATCGGTACAAGTGGTCATATTGTAACCGTTGATACTAACACTGTACCTGACAAGTTCTACCAGAACGGTATCAGTTCCGTTACCATTCAAATTAGAGTCCATGTTCTTGGCGTGTCAGTATCGCCACCTTCACCAACACCTTGGAGCTGGACAACCACAATTAGTATTACAATTCAAGATTTGGATAACATAGCCAATATAATCGATGAAGCAAATATCACTCAGATAATCGTGGATGGAAATGTATTCACCGCATCCAGCTGGATTTATTCCTCTGGGAAATTTACTGTCCTCTTGGACACATCTGATTGGAGTATAGGTTCAGCGTCATACGATATTGATGTAGTAACAAGCTCAACTCCAAAGGTCTACAATGATGGATTTTCAACCGTAACACTTGAGATTAGAGAACACAACATGGGGATTAGCATCTCTCTGCCATCTCCAACACCCTGGAGTTGGAAGACTAATATATCATTTACTCTTATTGATCTTGATAATACCAGCCTCTTAATAGATTCAGCAAATATTACTCAGATTTCAATTGCAGGATTCATATTCACTTCTTCAAACTGGAAATATTCTGCAGGAGTGTTTACGTGTACAATCGACACATCTTCATGGAATATTGGATCTAGCTCAGAAATCATAGTGGTTACCACATCTGAAGTAGGTTACAAGTTCTATGGCGACGTCAGCTCATCAGTCCCAATTCAGATAGTCAGCCACAGTCTAGCAGTTGAGGCTATTCGACCTCCTGCTACACCATATTCTGAAGACACAACTGTAACAATCAGGATAGCGGACTTGAATAATGCATCTTTGACCATTGTTGAAATGAACATCACTCAGATAGATATCAATGGCCAAATCTTCACATCTGCTGATTGGACCTACTCCTCTGGTGAATTTATAGTCATTCTAACTACAGATACTTGGGGAATCGGTTCATACGCACTATCTGTTTCAGTTTCCACATCCGGTTCAGGAGCCACTAAATTCTACCCCGATGGCACAGGTAGTTTAACTATCGATGTGAGAGAGAGATACACAGAAGCATACGCCCCTACTCCAGATCCAGTACCTTCAGGTGACAATGTTACATTCTATGTTGAATTTAGAGACAGGGATGCATCGGGTATGCTAGTGGATGCAACCAATTTATACCTGAATGATACTGATCTTACACAGGGAGTTGACTTCTGGGTAGTCTGGATTAGCGAGGGTTACTACAAAGTCACAATGGTGACTTCAGGACTATCCCTCGGAGACAATATTGTTCTTGCAACCATGGAAAGGGCGAATTACGAGAATGCAACAACCACAGTTCGATTCAGAATCCGCGTTACAGACACAGATGCAATTGCTTCAGGGTATAGATTTAACGTACCATTGGGTACAGATGCAGTCTTCACCGTACAATTCAATGATGTTGATCACAGTATAGGAATTCCAGCAGATTCTGTAGTTTCGAATGCATCTCTCAGCTGGTCATTCGACTATTTGGGTTCGGGTCTTTATGAAATAACCGTGATAACTACAGATTCAACATCTTTAGCCTCTTATCCAATCAGATTCAATTTCACAGCGGCAGGGTATGAAGATGCCTACATCAATATTGTAATCGTTGTAGAGATACATGATTCATATCTATCACTTGATGAGCCAGTACTACCTACTCCAGTTGCATCAGTTATCCAGGTACGCCTCTTTTATGAGGATATCAGCACAGGCACAGGGATATCGAATAGCACAAGCAACATCACTGTAAGTGTATGGTATACCGGATCAGGAAGTGGATTTGCATCATTCACTGCGGCAAACAATGTTGCACTTGGAACAGGTCATTACACATTGAGTATACCAGCATCACAATTCGGTGGAACGTACACAATTTCGTTCATTGTATACTTCAATTGGACAGGAGTTGCCAAATATGAGAATCTAACTCGAAGCTTCTCCGTAGAACTCACTGGTGCAGATACTGATCTGAGTGTTGCAATTGCACCACAATCAGTTTACTTTGGAGACCTCATTAACTTCACACTTCTATACCAGCTAACTGGTGGCGGAGCAGGAATTGACGATGATGGGAATGTCACTGCATATGCCATAGTAGTGACATCTGGACAATCGATTGATCAATCAGATTTCACGATTACGAATACTGGAGGAGGTAACTATAAATTCCTCTTGGATTCAGCACTGTTTTCTGGATCTGGATCATACCTGATTAGGTGCTATCTAAATTGGACACCTACTGCATCTCCATTCTATCAGAATCAGACATTGGCATTGACCGTTACGATTCTCTATAGAACAACACTACTGGATGTAGTACCTCCTCAGAATACTGCATTTGATGAAAATGCCACATTCACATTTACCTACATCGATTCAGCAGATGCATCATTGATACTCAATTCGACTCAGATGTTTGTAAAACTGAACAATCCGGCGGTCACATACTTCCTAGAATATAATACAGGAACATGGACTGTAATAGTTGATACTTCGTCACTTGGATCAACAGGAGCATATTCGCTACAACTCAATGTTACCTGGATCGGTTTACCATTCTACCAAAATCAGACAAGATCAGTATCATTGACGGTAACTGAGAGACCTACACAACTGTCGTACACTCCCCCAGTCCCCACTTTCTTCAACTCCAACGTTACAATCGTGTTAAGCTTTAGAGACCTACTTGATGACACAACCACAGGAATGTCAGGTGGCATATTGACACTTTCAAGTGCGGGATTAACATTAGCCGGTAACTACACAGTAAATGACAACACAGATGGAACATATACTGTTGTGTTGAACACGACTGCATTTCTGGAACCCAATTCATATCCGATTCTAGCTCAGATAGCGTATGGTGGGGCGAGGTACTGTTCCAATGCTCAGGTTTCATTTGCATTGCAGGTGCTAAATAGGGCGATTCTTGCAAATGCAGACCCGATTGGAAACATAGCCTGGCAGGAAGATATTGGAATCGTACTTCATCTTACAGACGGAGAAACTACAAATTTTGTCACGAATACATCTGGTGCTGTTAGAATAGCAGTTGCGAATCAGAATGCAACAGCACCTGAAATCACTGGACTTTCAGTAGTATGGACACCAGGTACTAACACATATACTGTTAGTATTTCAAACACTCTAGCAGTGGGAACATATTTACTGTTCCTGAATGTTAGCTATGATTACACCTCCCCATTCTATGGATACAGAATCATTCAACTAACAATCTCAATCAGAATGCACTCAACTGAGCTGCAACTCTATGAACCAGCAGTCAATACAGGATTTGGTCTGAACACAACATTCCAGCTCTACTATATAGACTTGGATAATAGTTCAGCAATTACACTTGCTTCGCTATCAATAACCAATGCTTCGCTAACAGGTTACTGGTCCATAGTTGAGATTGGTGGCGGTCTTTACGAGGTGCAACTGAATACAACTGTATTTGCAACACTAGGCACATATTGGATTGAAGTTGAAGCCCAGAATGTTGGGAATTTACAAGATACAACAATCAATGTACGAATCTATGTTCGCGAGAGGTATACAATACTCTCCTATGATGCAGTTGGTACAGTTGGCTATACTGATGACGTTATCATAACTGTGTACTATAGCGATTCGGACTTGGCTAGTGCACCAATCGTAAACGGTACACCAATACTAACTCTTACAGTAAATCAGACAACCTACTCTGTAACTGCAGGTGTGACTCCAGGTTCATATGTCATAACAATGCCAGCAAATCAGTTTGTGGCATTTGCGTACACAGATGTAAAAATCGATATGACTTCAGTTGGCGTTCCATATTATCAGGATCAAAGCATCACTGTGAGGTTCCAGACGACAGGTACATCAACTGAATTCGCATGGGATCCAAGTGATCCAGTACCCTATGGAGATTTGGCAAACGTCACATTCTATTGGGGTGATATTGATTCAGGACTCCCGGTTGCTTGTACTCTTGGTGTTGACACAGCAATTACAGTTGTGTCAATAACCCAGCCAGGATTGGATACTACAAATGTAACCATCCTGAATATTGTACAAGGAGTAGATAGCGGTTCATATGCCACATTCTTCTTACTCCTAAACACAACATACCTAGATAGCTACGGTACATACGAATTTAGAATCTCGATTGACTGGACTGATGCAGGTCAGACGCCTTACTATCAGGACCAATCGAACAAACTAGTAACTGTAACTGTAAGAATGAGAAATACTGCAGTACCGCAGATACTAGTTGATTCTGTTGCTTATGGCGAGAATGCAACAATCAGAGTTCAGTATGTTGACTTGGATAATGCAAGCCTTCTGGTTACTGGAGCTCAATTAGACATCTCTGTACTGGATGGTTTAACCTATGAGGTGAATCCAATCCCAGTTGGCGGATTCTATGAGATTAAAGTAGTCACAGAAGGAACAGGATTGCTAGGAACAATCAGAATTAACATGACGATTCTATGGTACGGTGCGCCGTACTTTGAGAACCAGACAAGTGTGACTGCTTTCCTCACAATCAATATGAAAGTTGCAACTATGGAAATAACATATCCTGATGTTGCTCCATACTTGGATAATGTTACATTCTACATACACCTCCGAGATAGTATTACTCTTGAGTACATCAATAACAATGAGTCATCCATTTCTGCAACATTTGTATCTCCGAGTATTGTAGCCACTCCGATCATCACTTACGTTCCTGATAGTGATGGAACATATCTGATTACATTCAATTCAACTGAATTGAGCCAATTGGGAACTTACATCCTTACCATCAGTTTTGATCATTCTGGATCATCGCCGTATTACACCCTACTCTCAAGGAATGTGACAGGAAGTGTTCGTGCACGTACTACATCTTTGGATTATGAACCCATTCCATCCCAGCCATATGGAAATTACACCACCTTCACCGTGACTTACACTGATACTGATTCATCGAGCATTATTGACACAGGTAGTGTATATGTTACATGTGCGACATCGACTGACACCTTGGAAAATGGAGTCAATTATTGGACTTTATACCTTGGAGCGGGAGTGTATCGGGTAAACATCAGCACTACTGCTCTTGGAGCACCAGCAACATACACACTCAAAGTGGTGGTCAACTCAACAGCAGATTGGTGGCTTTCGGAGTCTGCAAGAAATGTCAACTTTGTTGTATCTTACCGATCTGTCGACCTATCAGTAGAGTCTCCAGACACTACATACTATGGTGAAGTCACATTCTTCATTGTTACAATACTAGACGTGGATTCAGGTGCGACTGGCACAGGATTAACTGGAATGACAAGCAATATTCAACTAGCATTTGTTATTCCATCCGGTCTTTCAACTAGCTCGGTAAGCATTGTTGAGCTCACTGATGGACGTTACAATGTGAGCTTTGATACTGCGATACTAGATGAGTTGACAGATTACAGAATGGACATAAGCTTCAACGCACCGAATTACTGGGAAAATGCTGGCCCACGTAGTGTCACAGGCAGAGTTTCTGCACGACCTACACAGCTATCTTACGATGTTGCCGGTGCAGCTCCATACCTTGACAATGTAACAATCACCTTCGCTTTCGAAGATAGTCTAACATCAGGTGGAATCGGAAGTGGTAGTATTACATT
>JARGGA010000123.1 GCA_029210805.1 Candidatus Thorarchaeota archaeon | reverse complement strand
GAGATGGATGGGATATTCATTGCAATAGGCGGAATTCCCTATTCCGGTCTGGCAGTCAAGATAGGTGTTGAAGTCAATAAAAAGGGCGAAATAATCATCGATAGATCAAGTCGTACAAATGTAGCTGGAGTGTTTGCTGCAGGTGACGTTGTCGACACCGAATTTAAACAAGCAATTACCGGCGTCGCGGAAGGCGTTCATGCAGCTTATCAGGCTTATCGGTATGTCAATGAAACTGAATTCACTTTTTCTTGTGATTGATATAGTATCTAATTATGATAAAGGAAGAATAATGCGGAATGTGGATCCTTTACTTTTCTCTGTTGAATGAAGTTCCATAGTACCACCATATCCTTCGATTACTTTCCTACTGAGATGAAGACCATATCCCCCTCTGGATGTCGAAGCACCTTTCTCAAAGAGTCTATCTATTACGTCCTCGTGAATACCCGGTCCGTTATCCGATACATCAATTATCACGGTCTTTCCTTTGAACTCTATGTTGACTTCAACATCTACCTGCTTATTGGCATAGATATACGCATTCCTAAATAGGTTATCAAAAACCATAGGCAAGAGCCTTCCTGCGCTAGCTCTCTTCCGACCTGGTTTCTTCTGAGTTTTGATAGTAATCCCAAGACCTGTCTGAGCCGTTTCTGCAATTCCTGCAATTTTCTCGATGAGCTTGACAAGATCTCGTTCTTCTTCCCGTGTAGGTCTTTGGAATGCATTGAGCAATCTTATCATTCTAAGTGTTGATGCTTCCACAACTTTACCGTAGGTCTCTGTGATTGACTCTGATTCTGAAGTCATCAGTGTAGCTTCTGTATGTCCCAAAATGATTTGCAAGTCTGATCGTAGGTCATGCTGAAGCAAACTGGCATAGAGTTCTAGATCTCGATACGATCTCTCTAATTCTTCTTGTGCATTCCGAATCTCGGTTATATCTTTTTGAGTAGATAATGAATGAATGATATTATCATCCTTATCTTGGACTGCACTAGAACTAAGAAGTACTATCCTTTTTTCGCCACTCTTTGTTTTTATGAGAAGTTCTACATCGCTGATTTCGCCTTTATCTTTCCACTTCGCAAGAATATCATTCATCTTCTGATGAGATTCCTCCGCATACAGCGCCATTACTGGTTTTCCAATCATCTCTTCTTTGGAGTAACCCATCCTTTCCAGTGCGGCACGATTTGCGTCCAGAATCATTCCCTCTGAAGATATCATGTAGCAGTAATTTGGCTCACTCTCAAAGAAGTTCCGAAATCGCTCCTCACTTTTTCTTAATGATTCCTCAACAAGCTTTGTTTCAGTAATGTCCATCAAAGTTCCTGTGGCCCTTTTGGTTCTGCCATGCTCATCGACCTCAACAGCTCGTCCGCTTTCAAGAACCCATTTGTAATCACCGGACTTTGTTCTCATTCTATATTCCGAAATATAGAACTCAGATTCGCCTGCTACATGTTTGTCCCACTTTTCAGAAGCCGCTTGCAAATCATCTGGGTGCAGAAGTTTTTCCCAGCCTTTTGTAATTGGTTCAATTTCATCTACCTCATACCCAAGAATTCCCGCATAACGCTCATCAACTATTAGTCTGTCATCAACACCATACCAATCCCAAACACCGAGGTTACCTCCTCTGAGCGCCAATTCAAGCCGTTCTTCGCTTTCTTGAAGTGCTTGTTGCTTTCTTCTTGTTTGGGTAATATCGAGTTTGACCGCCACGAAGTGCGTGACGTTGTTTGAGGCATCTAAGATTGGTGATATCCGTGCCTCCTCCCAGTATAATTCTCCATTCTTCTTCTGATTTGCAAAAATACCATGCCATTCTTTCCCTTGAAGGATAGTTGCCCAAAGATCTTCATGAGTTTCTACCGGCGTTAAGTCAGTTTTTAGAATTCTTGGATTTTTTCCAATGGCTTCTTCCAATGAGTAACCTGTAAGATCTGTAAACTTGGGATTAACATATTCAATCAGACCATCTGCATCAGTAATTATAACAGATGCTGGACTTTGTTCGACTGCACGAGAAAGTTTGGTGAGCTGTTGCTCTGCTTTTAGCTGAGCTGAGATATCCTGCAATGTGCCAATGTAACCATACGGTTCACCTTCATCATTTCGTATGAGCGTATTTCGCATCCGTCCTGGATATGTAGTTCTATCTTTTTTTGTGAACCATACAATTCCTGAGAAGGAACCTTTCTCTTTAGCTTCTGCAATTGTTTCCAAAACAACTTTCATTTGGTCTTCATCATGTACAATTGAAAGATGCCTTCCAGCTAACTCCTCCAGTTCATATCCGTTCAGATTTGCGAATGCCTTGTTGCAGAAGAGAATGTGTGCTTCCATATCTAGAATTACCAAACCTTCAGTACTCTGAGACATTGCCGATGACAGCATTTGAAAGCGTGTTTCGATGGCGACTCTTTCAGTAATGTCGCGGGCGATACTCAGCAATGCAGGTTTGCCATCATACTCAATTATGCGACTACTGATTTCTGTGGGGACTTTGGTGCCATCCTTTCTTGTATGTTCCGTTTCAAAGAGTATGCCCCCTTCCTCTCTAAGATTTTGTAACCCCCCTTCAGGCACAACCGCATGTTTAGTGGTATCAATATCAGATGGTTTCATTCCCAGCAATTCCTCTCTGGAGTACCCTAGTCTATCACATATAACGCGATTAACAGCGAGGAATTCTCCATCCATACTATGGATTAGAATTCCATCACTTGCAGAATCAAAAATCATTCTATGTTTTGATTCGCTCTCTTTGATGGCTTCTTGAAGTTTGATTGAATCTGTTATATCGCTCACGACACCAAGTGTCCCAATTACAATTCCGTTTTCATCATACCACGGTATTCCCGAGATTCGGAAATTTCTAATTTCCCCATCTTTCCTAATCATTTCCATGGTATAAACGGAAGTTTCACCTTTAGTTCTATGAAGGCTTTCCTCGATAATTCTGGGTGTGAATGCTTCTGCTGTTAGATCAAAAACAGACATAGACAAGAGTTCACTCTCATCATATCCAAGCAATTCTATAAAGCGCTTGTTTACATAAGTGAAATGCTCATCCTTATCGACTATTGCGATTCCTTCTGGCAATCCGGAAATAAGATTGCTCAATCTCTCCTCGCTACGCGCAATATTCTCAATGGCTTGCTTTCTTGCAGAGATGTTTCGAACAACACTCTGGATATGCATTGGTGTTCCGCTTTCATCCTTGGCTAGAGCAAAATTGAGTTCAACTATTATTTTTAATCCATCTTTCTTTCTGAAAGTCCTCTCATAAACGGGAATCTCCTCCCCTTTCAAGAGTTTGTCTCGAATACTGGATGCATGGTCACCCTCAGATTCTTCAACCACATCCCATACTGAGAGACCGATTAGTTCCTCTTTCTCATATCCAAGCAAGTCGGCGGCTTTCTGATTTGCTTCGATATGCTTTCCATCAAGACTGATTAGGAAGACGGCATCGTTGGTATTTTCAAAGAGCGAACGATATCTAAGCTCAGACTCTCTGATCGCTCGCAGGAGTTTTTGCTTTTCTGTGATATCCCTAATCACTGTGATCACTTGAATGGGTCTACCTTCACTGAAAATTGGAATTTTGCTGATTTCAGCATCAATAATCTCATCAGCGATTGTAGTACGCTCAGTAGTACGTACTGTTTCTCCTGTTTCAAAAACCCGTTTGTATTCTTCAATCACTGCTTTATTTTGAAAACTAAAAGCATCTGGAAGTCGTTTCCCAAGAATATCTGTTTCCAATCCTAAATCGACTAGCCATTTCTCGAATGCTGGGTTAACAAGAATAATGTGAAGTTCGTTATCAACTACATGTAGAGGCTCATCTAGGGCATCAAGTGTAGAGCGATATTGCCTGTTAATTTCTTCTGTATCGTTTACCGTCCAGTCCTCGTTGGTTTTCATTGATGAATTCGACTCAGGTTTTCATGTTAGTTGAAAGACGGCGCATCTTCAGCGGAACAATAAATTCTCAGATTTACTATTAATAGAACTTTGTATATAACATAACTAAGAACCAAGTGCAATGCTCCACGGATATAACTCAGCATGAAATACGTTTGCTTTCACTGTAGGACCATTTCGCAGTATTACTTTTGCCTCTTCTATAGATTCAACTTCTAGCATTACGAGACCGATAAGAACCTCTGCGAATCTTCCTGCCATTCGAACCTTGCCTTCTTTGTTGAGTCTCTTCAAGTATTCGAAATGTTGACTTGCTATTTCATCAGTACCATCTGTTCCGTAATCTGGTGCGGGTCGCAACATAATAACGAATGATTTTGTTTCAGACATTTATTCACCTCATTCAAAAAGAGAATGAAAGTCGACAACATTGTCGACTATTTCTCAACGGCATCATAGAGCTTCTCGACAAAAACTTCAGGAGTTACGGCACCTTCAAGATGCACGGTTTCATTGATGATTGTCTTGGGCACACCGAACACCTGGTATTTCGTGGCCATATCTTGAAATTCTAGTGCCTCAACCATATCCCCTTTAATCAATGGATTCAATATTGCAGCATAATGGGCAAGCCTTACCATATTCGGACAATAGGGGCACTGTGGCGTTGAAAAGACTTGAATGTGCAAAGGCTTGTCTATAGCCTTAATGTCGTCGATGACATCTGGTTGCAATGGAACCGCTCCAGTAGATACTGCGACTATTCCAGCAACCAGTGCTCCAAACTCATGACCTGCAGGTATACCTAGAAAGCGGACTTTATAATTCTCCTTTCCATGAAGCACAATTGTGGGGTGTTTCGTAACTTCAAACTCTGCTGCCTTACCTGCTCCAATTTCGCCTTTGTGAATTTCTACCTTCACTTTCTCAGATAGATCCGCTACCTGAGTGATTAGAGCAGTGGTATCCCCACAATAAAGACAATCATGATCCTTCACGAAAAGGTGAGCTGTCACTTCATGATCGAGTGTTGCAAACATTATGCGAACTTGTTCCTTGGTTGCTTCTTCCATCTCCACTACCATGCTATTGCACCGTTTCTAAATTAGTAACTGTCATTTATATTCGCTTTGATGGAGGATTTCTCTAATATATAGGAGGCGCCCATGAATCAATAATTTCCCATTATAGATTTGTTATACTATCTCCGCGGATATCGGTTGATATTCTATCCTCAACCCTTACTATTGCCTTCCCCCGCTCCTTAGTTACTTTCATGACTTCTTCTTTTGAAAGGATTGAGAAGCCCTCTCCTTCCTTCAGACCTTTCAAGACCTTTTTACCGAATGGTCCATTGAGATAGTCCATATAGAGCCTAGCCATACGTTCCATTTCTTTTCGACGCTTTTCCATTGTCCTGCACCCAACCACGAAGGTCAGGCGTGCACATAACTATAACATTCATTTGCTTAAAAGGCCGTGCATAAATTTAGACGATTGTATCTATTTAATCCATGTGATTGAATCTTCTTCAATGAGTTCTTCAATGGCATATGGAATTTTCTTTCTTTTCTTCAATGTTGCAGATGCAAGCAACTTAGTATCGCTGTGAACTCCTAAATCTTCAAGGTCTGCACACTGGAAAAGCGCATCGATTTCAAGCTCCTCTATACTGTTTTCCTCAGGATGATTGCTGTATAGATATAGCTCCTCAAGGGAAGTGCAATTCCTCAATGGTCCAAGATCTACCTTTTGGAGTCTGTTACCTGCAATATCCAGAGCTCTAAGTTCTGTGCACATAGCTAGTGGCTCCAGGACCAGTTGCTCTATGCGATTCATTGCAAGACCTATGCGTCTTAAACCAGTTGCAACTTTTAGGGAACTTAGATCAACACTCTCTATTTCGTTGCCGCCTAATCTTAGAATACGCAGATCTGCCCATTTGCTTAATGCGGTTAAATCAATATCTCGAATGACATTGTGATGCAGGTATAGAAACTTCATCTTTGTACATTCACTTAGAGGCGAAAGATCAATCGATGATAGTTCATTGTACATGAGATTTATCTGTGAAAGTTCAGTGCACCCGGTCAATGGATTCAAATCAATCTCTGATAGATTGTTATTTTCAAGCTCAACGATTTCCAGGGTCTTCATATTAGAAATTGGTTTTAGGTCAATTTCTGAAAGCTGGTTAGTAAAAAGGCGCAATCGTGTGAGTTTGGAATTCTTCAATGGAGCGAGTGAGATTTCGCTTATACCAGTTGAGCCCAGATTTAACTCTGTAAGATTGTTGCATTTGGCGAGTGGCGAGATATCGACATCAGGTAGTGCATTCTTAAACAAGCTTAATGTAGAAAGATTTGGGCAAGTGACAAGAGGAGAAAGGTCAATGCTCTCTATTCGATTTGAACCTAGATCCAGGTTGACTAAATTTGTAGAACCCTCAAGTTGGCTTAAATCGATCTCAACGATTTTCTTCCTTGCCAAATCTAGCGTTTCTTCATCTTCGTCGAACTCAACTTCGGATACTTTGCCATCTTTCAGGATTATTTTAATAATGATATCTGTCAATTCCCGCCTAGCACCTGCCATTTTTTTTGCTCCATAGGGAATAGTAGGGCTTTTCAATCTTGCCGAGGTTTTGCGCTCGTACATCTGAGGTGCTATTGTGAACGAAAAGGAATAGAAACGACGCTAAAGCTACAGTTTTAAATCATAAGCTAGAAAGTGGTCAAAGTATATCGGAGATGATTAAACGTGGACAAAAAGTATCTGGGAGTACTGCTGATGAGTCCTCCTTACACATATCAGAACAGTCATACGTTCTATGACCTAGTGACAGCAGCCTTAGACAAAGGATACGGTGTGAAGGTTTTCCTGTTTGTTGATGGCGTTAACAATGCCAAGCTGAACCAAGACCCTGATCCCGACATTCCAATGAATAAGAAGTTCCAAGAACTCGCAGATAAGGGAGTCGTTTTCCAAGCTTGCGGACTTTGTACATCTGCAAGAGGTTTCGACCAACGAGGTTCTGACTATGAACCTGGTATTGAAGTGTCAGGACTTACCGAGCTTGCTGAAATAATGGGAGAGGTTGATAGATTCGTTACCCTGTCGATATAGGAGGCAAATAATATGGAATTTCAAGAAAGACCAATATTGACACTGATCAAGAGCAGACCCTTTGGAAAAATCATTAACTTCGAAGGATGGAGAGCCTCCGTAGGTATGTTTGGTATGGATCACGAACCAATTATGCTGTTCATGGGCGAGGGGGTTTATGCGTTACTGAAGAACATTGATGATATGCCAATCAGGATGTTCAAAATGACATACAAGAGCTTTGATGGACGAATCTGTGCCAGCAAGAAATCTCTTGAGGAACGAAACATCAGTCCTGATGAAATTCTTGAGGAAGTAGAAATTTTCGATGAGAATGAAGTTGGCAAGGCTTTCATGGAGAATGACCTCTTCGTTACTTTTTAGGAGGATGAATTGAAAAATGAAATTCTTAATCTGGCTCTCAACCGAATGTGGTACTCTTAATGAGGTTATTTCTGCTTTGAAATCACAAGGCAATGAGGTTGGAGTATTACTTGTTCAGGATGGTGTCTTCCTTACCGATAAAGGATGTCCACACGCCCAAGATATGATTGACCTGAAAGTTCCTATGTATGCTCTGAAGGCTCATGCCGAAGAACGTGGAATCATGGATCGAATGATTGGTGATGCTAAACTCGTTGAGTATCCCGAAATCGTAGATATCATGATGGAGCAATATGATAAAATCATAAGCATGTAAAAGACGGGTGTCCCAGAGCCACCTATTTTCCTTTTTCTTTTATTTCTTGGATTCTATTTGGAAAATGAGATTTCGCAGCTTACAAAAAAGCAAGCTGCGTTCTTGCTTACTTCTTGCCAGGAATGATCATCACTTGGCTTAGGAGGTCTCCAGGCAAGATAGGATCTTTTAGATGTGAATGAAACATTGCTTTATCCGCTACACGATCTTCTTGACAAGTCTTGAATTCAAGAGCACCAACACATGAAACAAAACCCATTCCATTCGAGCCATAGAATGAGCTAAGCACTCCTGCATATGCAGGTATTTTGATTGATTCAATGCTAACGATTGCGGATTCTCCTGCTTGGAACTGTTTCTTCTCAGCCGCCACAACAGGAACAAATCTCATTTTGCTCCAATCCAATGAAACTTCAATTTCATCTAAACCTTCGACAGCGGTTCAAAGCCTATCCATTCCCATAGAAGCTAAATCTTGGCTACAACTAATCACATAGATTTTATCTGCCATTCTAAGGACTCCCTGCAATATTACACTTTGTAACTTTGCACATTTCTTTCATTTCCTAGAAATGCGCTTCCGTTCCATTTGAGTACTTAGCCCTAATTAGGGTTGCCCTATACCGGATATTATTTATTAAATTCGAAACCTTGCAATTCTGAACTAGTATGAACACAGAAGAAATTATGCAGATTGCACTATCAATGGCTGGACTTGATGAGATACCCGGTGACACTGGGATTCATGTTCCAGGAGAGAACATCAAGAATGTATTGATCGGTATTGACATGGATACTGCCGAGATTCTTCTGGCCAAGGAATTGGGTTATGATTTGGTCATTGCTCATCACCCGCCTGGCGGTACTAGTAGGATACATTTTGATGAAGTTGTTAAACTTCAAATTCAACAGATGGTTGATGCAGGAATTCCACCTCATATTGCGGAGAGGGCAATTCAACCTCGGCTT
>JARGGA010000122.1 GCA_029210805.1 Candidatus Thorarchaeota archaeon | reverse complement strand
AAGATATGTCCAGGTTTGTCCGGGATTTTAGCAGCTGTTACCAACCCTAGTGTAGTAAAACTTGCATTCACCAAACTTGCACACTTGAGAAACCTACCCTCCTTTTTGAAATTCAAGAAGATCGAAGACGTTTGGCAAAATACCTACAATGCTGAATACGAATACCTTTACGCCTTATTTAGAAATGCAAGCAAAGGGGAAACATGCAACTGCAATGTCTATCAAGATGGACGATTCAATGTACCTCCATATCAGGACGACCTCGATGAGATTGGTCGCGATGTCCGTGAATATGAGAGCTTCGTGAAGACAGAACTAATTTACGTGAGATGCAGAATTTGTAGAAAGGAGTGGGAAGTCGAAGTGGATTCTTACTATCATTACCCTCACTCTCATTGACGTAGAAAGGACACATGAGTCTGCACAAGAAAGCTTATAACAATCGCAATATCGAGATTATTCGATATTCACCCAATCTGTGGTGTGCTCATGCCGGATATAATTGCTCAGGTTATTGAGTCTGGTTTTCTCACTCTGTGGGATTATCTATCAGCTCATGTTCTGCTATGCCTAATACCTGCCTTTTTCATATCTGGTGCTTTCAGCGCATTGATTCCGACAAGCACTATTTTGAAATACATGGGCGGCTCCATGGATAGAAAACGACTAGCGATAGCATATTCATTTGCTGCGATGAGTGGACTCGTTCTTGAAGTATGCTCATGTACAATTCTGCCACTATTTGCGGGTATATGGAAGAAGGGGGCTGGATTTGGACCTGCAGTAACATTCCTCTTCGCCGGTCCTGGAATCACACTCCTATCTACGCCCTTGACAGCAATGGTCATTGGTCCGGCTTTCGCTGTTACTAAACTCATCTTCTCCATTGTGATATCTATTGCAATAGGTGTGTCAATGGAGCTTGTATTTAGAGAGAAGCGAGCAGATCAACCATCAGAATTAGTCATTGTGAACGAAACGAAGACCGAAGAACCTGAGAAGCGAAAAACCTACCAGTCAGGATTATTCTTTGGTTCTCTAACCATGGTTATGATATTCGGAACCGCACCAATTGACTTGTTTCTGAAGATTCTTCTTGTGTTAGGCGCCTCTATAGTAACCGCCGGATTTGCACTGGTCTACTATGAAAAATCGGAAATCAGAGAATGGATGAAGGAAACTTTTCGTTTTATAAAAATGATATTTCCTATACTTCTGGTTGGTGTTTTTCTCTCTGGAATGATTATGCCCCTTATTCCACCCGAACTCATTGTTTCTCTTGCAGGCACCAATTCCCTTGGTGGAAACATCTTTGCAGTTCTCTTTGGAACTATTGCATATTTTCCTGCCCTTGTTGAAGTTCCAATAGCAGACATGTTTATGCAGCTTGGAATGCACCAAGGCCCCCTTATGGCATACCTGATAGCTGATCCTGCAGTATCAATCCAGACGCTTCTAGTCGTGAACAAAATAATGAAACCTGCAAGGACAGTTATGTATGGACTACTGATTATTGTATTCAGTGTCTTAGCAGGTCTCTTCTATGGAATGTGGTTTTGAAGGAGATTGTTGAATGAAGATTGAAGTATTTGGAACCGGTTGCACAAAATGTATCACTACAAAGACAATAATCAAAGAAGTATTGGAGCGTCACAACTCCAATGCTGAAATAATAGAAGTAAAGGAGATAGATGAGATTATTGCAAGAGGCGTTTTCATGACTCCCGCTGTTGCAATTGATGGCGAACTCAAGATTTCTGGGCGTGTTCCGACAGATTCTGAGATCGAGCAGCTATTGAAACTCTGATACAGACTAAACCCATATCACACAACTAAAGTGCGTTTATGTTTCCTAAATCTTGTCCAATGACGCACAACAAGTATGAACTAGCTACACTGGTGCAGGATCTGCTAAATAGAAAACTTGAGGCAGAGCGAAGAAAACTCTGGGCAGACCGTCTATTAAGAGGTGGTCGAATACGCGATGTAGGAAAGAACGAAGTCGACATCGACCCACATGCCTTTAAAATAATCTCGAGAAGCACCTCCGAAAATGGTGATGTATTTATAGAATGGGAGGCCACAGGTTTCGTAAAATCCAGCCTTCCACTCATAGGTTCCGCGACAGTCCAGCGGTCTGGAACTTTGATTATTAGAAGTGATGGAGAACCTGAGCTTCTTTGATTATAATTGAGGATAGTCTTATGAAGAAAGTAAACAATCGGTACATTTGTGAAGAGTGTGGTCTTCTCTATGAGGACTCTTCTTGGGCTGAAAAATGTGAGAAATGGTGCCAAGAACATAATTCCTGCAATATCGAAATAACCAAACACGCTGTTCCAAAAACTGATTTATCTCTTGAATAAATACACCAATCAAAGACTACGTGTGGAATCTTCTTCTATATTGCCAAAACAACCAGTAACACTCCAATGAAGATGAGTAGTGTTCCTGCTCCAATTGAACGAGTCATTCTTTCTTTAAGATACATTACAGAGAGAGGTGCGCCAAATAATGGTGATGATGCCATGATAATTGAAGTCACCGTAGCTCCAATATAATCTACAGAATAGGTCATGAGCAGAATTGGAATTGTAAATCCGATCAGACCTGTACCAATCACAATACCTAGCAGTTTCTTATCCGAAAGAAAACTACCTCTTTTCATTGAGTAAGGACCTATTGGTAGAAGAATTGCAGACCCTACTACTATTCTAACAAAATTGGCGCCTAACGGATCAATATCCCCAAGACCCACTTGAAGGGTAATATCACTAACCGCCCAAGCGATAATTGTCAACAAGACAAGAAGAAGCCCAAATGCTGGAGCTTTGGGAATCCTTTCAGATTTTTCTTTTGCATCCTCTCTTCTAGCTACAAGTCCGACTCCTATTACTACCATTATTGCTCCAAAGATTCTGGATATGATCACGGCTTCCTCAAGAAAAATTGCTGCCAAGGTGTATACCAATAGTGGATAGCTCATGGCAATCGGGTATGCCTTTGATACACCTATTGTCATTTGACTTAGAAAGTAACAGCCATCACCAATGACCATTCCAGTAAGTACTGATATGAATAGCACAAACACACTCGAGGAAGAGAGTTCAAGCCCATTTTGTATAAATTGAGGAAGAATAAGGATTACCGCAAGAGGAACACTTACCCACAATCTAGTTGCAATAATCTCGAGAACGCTGATTCTTTGGTCTAGCTTTTTGTAAATTATGTTTGTAATTGCGAACAGAAAGGCTGCAACAATGCCTGCCACAACACCAATGAGGTATCCTGTCGAGCCCATCTGCATTTAGATTTCGTCCCCTAAATCATGGAAATATCCAAGTTATCTTGAGTATGTATCTCCTTGATAACTCTCTTTGTACCTGAGAACAATTAGATAACGACAAGCTTATTCAGTCAGACAATGCTATCTTCAAACCAAGAGAGGATTGTGGTTATGGATCAGACTATACTGCGAAAGGAGGCAAAGGTGCACCATCTCACAGATATCACTTTACAACACCCTCGAGTATTCCATGTCGAGTGTGATAGGTTTCCCGAGTCTACATATATCATTGAGTCGCCTGGTGCTTTGCATATACTCCTCCAGCCTTGGCTTGTTGGATCCCAGCTTGCTAATTCAGCACGTCTGAGTACTGTAGATTTCCTTCGTGTCGCATATCATCTCGTCCCTGAACTCAGGAAAACCACATTTGCCAATATCACAGAAGTCGTTCCACTTGCCGGAGCTCTCTATTACAGTACTGCTGAAGCCTTCGAGATTGTTTTTGGCGAAACAATCAATCGTTGTTTCATAGGCGCAAAGAGACATCCCTCCCCAATTGGCTGGGTCACTGAACTCTCGTACAAGAATTTCGAAGCCTTTCCGGAAAGCCCAGTGGTTATTGTGGGCGACACTATAGCAACTGGAGGTACGATTGAAGGAATTTTAGAAACGGTAGTAGAACAAGCCTCAGATATTCAGGCCATCGTGATATATTCAATAGCAGGGGGTATTCTTGGAGCTGTAAGAATGAAGAAATTCGCAGACAAGGAGGAAATTCCCCTCTACATGTTTTTCTCAAATGCAATATTTGGTGTAGAATCCAATGGAACGGATATGCCTTGGTTGCATCCTGGCACGATAGTTACTCCATCAATTAGACAGCAGGCTGAATCTGTTTATGGTCCCGATTTGGGTAAACGATGGTGTTCTATATGGGACTGGGGAGACCGCGCAAAGCATCCGCTTAAGCATCTTGATGAATTACTAGAGAGATGCAAACTAGAGATATCACTTAATCCGGATGAAGCCACAGCTCGCATCCTAAACGCTATTATTGCTGAAGCGACTAAAGCAGTTGAGAGCTTGAAGAGTTCCCCAAGACTCTAGCAGAGTCAGTTATCGAAGGAGCATACACTCATGAAACCGAATGCCAAGACCCTAGAACGACATTCAAGGATGCTGGCACTTCGTGACATTGAAGAGAAAGACCTCGAGTCTATAATGAACACAACAATCACTGTTGTGGGAGCTGGAGGTCTTGGAAGTCCCGCTTTGCGCTTGCTCACTTCCATTGGTTTTGGAACAATTCGTATTATAGACCATGATGTTGTTGATTTATCGAACCTTCAACGACAGAACATCTACAACACCGAAGATGTAGGAACACCAAAGGTGGATGCTGCAGTTGCCAACCTTTCCAAACAAAATCCTGATGTTTTCTTTGAAGCTGTAGCAGCAACAATACGATCTGATAATGCAATTGAACTTCTGAATGGGTCGGATATTGTACTTGATGGTTTAGACTCAATGGACGCTCGACGCGCAGTGAATGCGGCATGCCTGTATCATGGAATTCCATACATCTATGCAGGTGCATTGGAATACTATGCGAACATCTCTACATTCATCCCTAACAAAACAGGATGCCTTCATTGCCTTATTGGTGATATGCAAGACAATCCCGAGAATACATGTGTGAATGTCGGTGTTTCCACATCACTTCTTGCATTAGTTGCATCTATAGAAGTGAGAGAAGCAGTGCTTCTTGCAATAGGGAAAGAGCCCAAACTTGCAGGACGACTGATGCATATCGATGTTGAAGCACTCAGCTTCGATTCTTTTGAAATTCAAAGAATGGACTCATGCCCTGTTTGTGGAATCAAGCCATCTGTACCCGAAAAGCAGAGCGAAATCAGTGTCACAATGCTGTGTTCTAAGAGCTTTCATGTTTCTCCACCCGAAGAACTTAATCTTGATTTAGACGAAATCGCTAATCAATGGGATAATAAATATCAAGTAACAAAAAGACTCCGCTCATTAACTCTAGAATCTGGGGAGATTAAAGTTACTCTTATGGGTAGAGGAAATGCTGTCGTTGAGGGGCTGAAAGATCCTGATGAAGTGCTTGCCTGCTATAGGGAAATCGTCAACATCTAATCCTGAGATAGTAGTTTCTTCACATTGGCCTGAAAATCTGGCAAGTCTAGAAGTACTCCCAACATTCCCAAAAAACTAGCCATCGGTTTTTTTTTTTTTTTTAGCTACTACTGGAACGACAAGTGACTGCCATCTCTGTGCTTCATCTTCTTCTTGGAACGTATCCTCTCTCTCTGCTACTGTCCTTTCCCGCAGGACACTGGGGATGAGTGTAAGGGCGTCATCTATCACCTGTTCATCGATGTCTTCCATTGCAATTGAGATGGAAGTTAATCGCACTCCCTTCCCATGCATAGACTGCAGTTTGAGATGCTCCTGCTGGATAGCCTCATATGGGACGATACCGTCACGTCGGGCTAGTCCTTTGAACATATCAGTCACACCTACAAGCTGGGGGACATGGATCTGTCGAGTCCATGGTTCTGCTTGCGTGGGAGTATCTTGTACGATGATCCGCATGTCCTCCTGCTGTGGGTTGAGCCAGCCAAAGCCGTATGGCTTTACTGGGAGATTATAGATGATTTCGTCAAGGTGGGTCTTTCGAGGTGAGTCGTACCATAGCGGGTTGATGCATGAGCGTTGGTAGTGGGCATTCATCTTGGTGTGAGTGGTCCCTTCATCTATCCAGATGAGATCGGTCTTTGTGGATGGTAGTGTATTCAGTAATTGTTGTTCCAGCACACGACAGAGGGGTTGGTAATGTCCTGGAAGCATGGCCTTGAAACCTGTCCATCCATCCAGGATGATGATACGTTCTTTCTCTGAATCTTGTGGAAAGACCGCTTCGATAGCTGCGAAGAGCGCATCGAAAGATTCCTCGCCCTTGGTAGCGATGCCTTCACTGTTCAGATGGAGGTCCACGAACCTAATCTCCCGTAGGAGGTTCCTGAGGCTGATGTGGGTGTTTTTGTCAATCGATTGTTCTTCGTACAGTTGGTCGAGCCGCATGCGCTTGAACAGCAGCTCATCACTCTTATAGTCCCCAAGGAGGTCCAACCAGACGACCTCCGTGTCCACCCCCTTGCACTCCTTGATATGATGAAGGAGATGCCAGTCCCTTGCAAGTCGAGCTGCAGTAGTTCCTGCGGAGGTGGGAGATGCAACAGGGACGTAGAGAGTGAGCGTCCGATCATCAGGTTCTCGCTCCTTGAACGGGTTATCTTCAGGTAGCGAGTCTGGTGATGCAAGGTCCTGCAGGAGGTGGGTAGGTCCTTCATCAGGAGAGAGGAAGAGTGTGACCTTCGGTGAGTGGTACCCGCTCTCAAGGGGTGACACTGAGACTTGCTTTGAATGTTGCATGAGTTGTTGCATGAGCCCTGTCCTGAGGTCATCAAGTAGATGCTGGAACGCTGCGAACGTGTCGGGCATGTTCTGATTTGAATCAAGGACGATGATACCTTTCCACAGAGATGCTGGGGGTGTGGGGTCATCCGGCATAACTGATCTGTACTCTGAGATGATCTCCCGCTCATAGTTCCGAAGCTGGGTCACTGCGGAGGGATCTGGTCCTGATGCCAAGATGTCGTTCCATTCTCGGTCATCGCTAGTTCGTTTCCACGCATACAGGACCGGGGTCACGGGATTGCTCTTCTTTCGGTTCTGTTCAAGTCCAAAGAGGTTGATGTCAAATGCTGTCTTGGTCTTGACCTCCAGGACCATGACCGGGGTCCAGATACGCTTCTTGTCGATTCTGCGTCGAAGGAAGATAGTGAGATCCACCTTCCCAGAACGTTGTCCGACTGGAAGCTCGGCAACTACAAGAATTGGAGAAAGACTATCAAAAAGCGTATCTCCTGCCTTGACCACCTGTCTTAATGACTTTGGGTGATGAAGGTCCGAGAGGAGCACACGATGCCAGCGATTCCCTTCTCGGTTGCTGAGGGTAAGCATCTGTTCTCGAAGCTTCTCCAGGTCCCGTTCTTGGATGGTGTTCGTGTCTAGATAGTCCAAGAGCTTCTGAAGCGCATATTCCTGATCCTCATCAGTTGTCTTCTTGAGCTGTGCTCTGACCTGTTCTCGAAGTTGCTCCCTGTTCAGCTGGAGAGGGTCTCGTTCCTGCCGTTTCGAGATGCGTTTCCGCCGTACGCTTCGTTTTGTATAGAGAGCTCGTATCTCAAGGACGATCTTTCCCAGTTCATGATCAGCATCCCGGTTGAACCCATGTCTACCTTCACTGCCATCAGTGTAGAGGAAATCGAGGAACGGTCGGAGATTCTGGATGAGAAGCCTGATGTAACGATGGGCTTCGGTCATGGGAACGTCATAAATGAAGCACTGCCGACACAGTTCCACACAATGAGCACGGATCATATCGACAAAGTCCATCCCTGGTAGAGTCGGATGGGCAAGGAACAAGCGAGGGGTCTTACCTTTACGGTCATAACCATATCGCCAGTAGACCTTCTCCGCACCATCCTTGCCAAGATTCTCAGCTTCTTTCTTCCTGAGTACTCGCTTGGTTCCATCTTTGTAGACCCTGATCTGGAACGCTTCAGGTCTTGGGAAGGGATAACTGAACATAGCCAGCTCGCGAAGCCTTGCTCCGGCATAGTTGAGCAGCGCATTGAAAGGACCAACAGACCCTTCGACCCAACTGTACACTCGCTTCATCTCCTTGTTCCCAAATCGCTTGAGGCTCACTGCAATAAACTTGAAGAATTGCCCACGCATGTTCGCTTCTGCAACCTGGATCGGGGAGAATCCTAATCGCACCTGCTCTACTTCATCTTCTAAGGTTGCTTTGGCTTTGTGCCACATCTTCAAGATACTCTTGAGGTACCTTTGGGTCCTTTTCGATACTCGATTCTCGGTCAATCGCACTAGGGCACTCAATCCCATGGAAACGGCAACTATGAGCACATCATTCGGCTCTACTATTCGCCCTTTGCAACCTCTCATTACACCATGAGAATATGTGTTTTCTACATTTAGGCTTTTTGACATTCGTCAGGTAATATATATATCTTATTTTTAAAAAATATAAGTTATGAGTGCTTAATACAAAAATTAGAGCTCTCATAGAATAATTTCTTGATAAATTTAAATCTGTTTGTGTTAATATACTGTAGTGAGATAATAATGACTCAGGAGAGAACGATGAAACAAGAAATCCAGCGCCATCACTGGAAGCAAGCTCCTGAGTCGAATCCAGAAGATAAGGAGAAGCAAGAAACAATTGATGGCAAATTTAAATCTTATCGACATAAGTCATATCTTGTTGAATCGTTCGTTCTCAACTTCGCAGAAAGGGAGATAGTAAAGAAAGGAAAAGGTTTCAAGCCGGATCCCTCCTTCTCAAAGAAATCCACCTCGCTACAGCCTGAGCTCAAAGCCCTAC
>JARGGA010000121.1 GCA_029210805.1 Candidatus Thorarchaeota archaeon | reverse complement strand
TTACCGTGTTATGTAGAACCAATCCACTGTGACAGGTATCAAAGGTATTGTTGCGTATTATCCCTGCGGTTGTATGATCTGTCCATATGCCACATATTACTCCACCAGTGGTTACTAGATTTTCTTCAAAAATCCAATGCAAATCAGTGTTCCAGATTCTCACTGGTTGAACTAGCGTTGCAAAGAACCTATACCCCGAGATGATTATGGGATCTCCGGAACTTCCAGTTCCAGGCCATCCGTCTGAGGATGCAGTTGACAGGAAATCCGCATCGCCGTTTATTTCTACTGCACCATGTTCAACATATGTCTGTGCTTACTCGGATTCCTTGACTGGCTCAGACCATTCTGTGACAACTGGACCAAGGTTAACCACAGGCATTCCTGAAGACAGCACGAAACCCACTGCTAGCATCATGATTATACTTAAAGTTACATATCCTCATCTCATATTCCGTATCCACCTCTAATCCTTCCCGTGCTAGATTTCTACTGTTCCGTAACACAAGGAGAAGTGGTTAATATTATTCTGACTTACGCAATGGTCAATTATCTATCTAAGAGAACGCACTCGCATTATTGCCAGTACAAGCAATATACCGATTAGGAAAACAGCTACAGATGCCTGTATTAGGAATACGTCAAATTCCGCCCCAGATTCTGCGTTACTGGTTCCACTAACTGCAACGTATGTATACCATGATGGCAATTCACAATTTGGTGTTGCGGAAGGTTCCGCATCAAAGTTTTCTGACTCACCTGCAATAGGATATGCATTGTCTACGATTCCGTCTGAGTTGTCGTCAGGAGCGTTCCATGAGCAAATGTAGTTTTGTGTGAAGATATTCCCTTCGCCATCATCCCAAGTTTGCTGAGTAACATTATTGCCAATCAAATCATTCGCACTAATCGTATTGTTGTCACAAGAGCTACTGATTCTTACTCCAAACTGAGTGTTATTGTGGATTGAGTTATGGGTTATGAGATTCCTTGCAGCATAGGAATACAACCTGACCCCGTCACGTCTACCATTGAATATCACGTTGTCCGAAATTATGTTGTCTGAGCCTCCGCACAAAACTCCGGTATGGTATGAATTGATTATGGCATTGTTGGCAATGAGATTCCTGTATCCTTGAAGGCTAATACCCAGTGACTGATGAGAAATTGTATTATTGGAAACTATGTTATCTTTTGCAGAATACTCCGCTGAATCCGGCCAGAATTCTACTCCGCTACCCCCATTATCATGAATTGTGTTGTTTGCCACAATATTGTTTTCGTTGCCAAAATCCAAGAGGATTCCGCTTTTGTGATTATTGTAGATATGATTATTCGCAATGGTGTTGCCAGTGCAGACTAGCTCCAGTACAACACCTTCATTGTAGTTATCATAGAGTATGTTGTCCACCATTGTGCAGTTGTGGATATTTATCATGTGAAATGAAATTGCAGAATTAACAACAATCGTGTTTCTGATTACACCATTCGTAGCATTAGCAAGATACAATCCACACCAGGTTCCATCCACTCCATCAAGATAGTTATTCTCGAACACGAAGTGAAGGTCTGTATTTACCACCCTTAGGAGATGGCGCGCCATTTGAATTCGATACCCGCTGATTATTATCGGATCCTCGGATGTGCCACTTCCATCCCAATTCTCCAGACTTGCCTGTTGAAAGAAGTCCTCATTTCCAAGTATAGCTATAAAATCATGATTAACGTAGCTATCTGCGGGAAGTGCTTTCCCTCCGTCGTCGTTTGATACAGAAACCGCAACCATGTTTGTTGTATTCATCGCAAACAAGAGGGTAATTACTAACAAAATCAAAACTCTACTCTTATACTGTTTCAGTTTCAAGAAGGGCAAATCTCCAAAGCGACTATTCTGTGACTCGTTTTATATTGACAGGTCACAGCAAAGGGGTTGCACCGTTTGGGGATAGTAGCATTCAACGCATTCGTTTGATAAGTATTATCAAAACAATGACCGATCCAATACTTGCTATAGATGCATACAGTATCAATTCGGTTCCTTCGCCACCAAAAATGCTGATCATAACTGAAACCCATACTTCGTCAGATACCGAGTTTCCAGCTGCATCAACAAATCGGATTGTGAAGTTATGCGATCCAAGATACAATCCATCCACCGAAATATTGTACGTTTCACCAAGCCAAGCATCATCTAGAATTTGTACGCCATCTAACATGAGGCTGAAGTCTGCAGAATATTCGTCTGTGGCGTTCCATGCCAGCCAGTTGCCTGTTTCTCCTTCATCATAACGGAGGTCATCTGGACTAGTCACAATTGGCAATGTTATGTCGACAAGTAATGATGCAGATAGGTCTCTAGAAAAGCCTCCATTAATCACATAAGGCAAAGCTGTGAAATCGCTCCAACGATTTGCTATCCACGTATTATTTACTCCAACATCTCTTGCGTTGCTCACAATGAGACTCTCAGCAGATATCCCATTTCCGTTCCATCCGAAATTATTCTGGAATACTGTTATGTTACTCGCGTCTGAAGACAACTCAAGTCCATGGCCCGTATTTGCATAGTATGTGCAATAACTAATCTGAGAATCATTGCCCTGATTGTATGTAATACCCTGTACGTTGTGGTGTAATGTGCAATGTTCAATAACACCAAAATTTAATGATTCTGCCCATACTCCTGTATCAGCCAGAGAGATATCGCAATTCCGCACGATGATGGATTCACCAGATAGACTGATCCCGGCTGTCGAAGCACGTATCTCGCAATCTTCTATTACTCCATTACTAACATTGTCCAATCTAATGCCAATTGAACCTGCCTGAACAATAAAGTCCTGCATGATAAAATGAGCCGATGTTGAATATATGCTGACTGCTGTTTGCGTTGAATTTATGACTACGTTAGATAGCACATAGGGATCTATCTCAGTTCCTGTTCCTGAAAAACCATAATCCGTAAATTCTTCGTTTGAAGTGATTATAATTAAGTCTTGTTCAGTATATTGGCTCTGCATATAGGGCATTTCACGAACTGGCGCAGACATTTTCTCACCCTGGGGAATCAATGGTTGAATGAGAATGATTGCAGCAACTAGCAAGACAATATTTCTACGAATTTCAAGTCCCTCCGATATCAGAATGTGCATCATTATCCGTTTTCATGTTTTCTAATAAAGCCGCATGCATTGGATTGGATTCCAAAAAGAGATCTCGATATTCATTATTTTTGAGGAGAATCATGACCTCATCCTTAGCTCTATTGATATCAAGGAATCTAATGTTTCTCTCTATCGCTCTTGGATAAAATCCATACATGATATCAATGACCATCAGAGCAATGATGAAAACCATTGGTCCTAGAATCGGAAGAAGTGGTCGAGAAAACTCTCTTGCTGTAAGTGCCCCAAGAATAAAGTAGAGCAAAGGATAGAAGAGAACCATAAATCCAACAGCGGATAGAACCTTCTTTTTGGGAGTAGTCATACTGTCAGATCCATGCTGCAGACAGGCAGGAATCCAAAATGTTGTTCCTCCTCTTGCTTCTGAAAGGATTAGCTCTCCCTTATCCTCCGGTTTTGTCCATCCGCTGACTAACCCTCTTGTTTCATTCCAGTGACTTCTGGTTTCCATGATAATTATCGCAACTAGGTCCTCAGCTTCTTCCATACAGACAGGGCAGACTTCTGGAAACACAGATTTTGAAAGACTTGCGCGAACTATGTATTTTCGATTCCTCTCATCGATAATGCTTTCCTTCCCGCTCATTTTCAGAAACCTCTGATGATGTCAAGAGATTAATCTGGAGGTATAATCACAATCTGAACACTAGTCTGAATTTGCTCTGAACCGCTTTCGGTAGCTTCGAACGTATCAAATGTCATTTCGTATCGAAATCTATTTTCAATCATTTTGATCTCGTGGGCAATACGGACTCCCAATCCAATCCCTTTGAAACCATAACCTCGTACTGCAACCATTTTCTTTTCTTTGCTTACTAGACTGAGCACGGTTTGTGCGATTCTGGGTACGTTTATTCTGCCAGCTTTATGTGACACTTCAATCAGAACATAATCGCCAGTATCAAATACACCCACATCTTCCTCCAATGTGATAGATATCAAAGAATCGGAGAGTTTCAGCTGTTCTGGTATTCGTTCTCGGAGGGACATACTCTAATTCTAACTATCATGCCATAATAACTTCACTATCCAAGTCACAATCCTAATCCTCATAAACGAAGTTAGCTGCACCTAATATGAGGAGATTCTTCAGATGAACCGAAACAAGACCGCTGCAATTGTTGTTACTGTTGTTGTTTTATCATCATTAGCTGTTGTTGCGTTATGGTATCCGACGATGGTGCCAGATGTGCGTATAGGCTATCTGTCACAGGATCTACATCAATTGGCATTGAAAGTCGCCATTGCTAATGGGTGGTTCGAAGAAGAAGGCATCACTGTGCAACTTCTCACATATACGAATGGTGCTTATGAGATGGATGGATTCCAATCTGGACAGATAGATATGGGATATCTAGGAGTTGCTCCGGCACTCATTAAAAGTATCAATGCAGGTATCAATATATCTGTCCTCGCGGCGGTGAATTCTGAAGGCTCTTCGATTGAGGTTCTTAAATCTGAATACGCTGCTGGACATGTGACAAAGATGGCTGATTTAGCAGGTAAGAAGATTTACCATCCTGGCGTAGCTACTGTTCAGAATTTCCTTTTGCGTCTCGCACTCAATCAATCCGGGTTGACTGTCGACGATGTCACTTTGGAAACTGCCCAGTTATCCACGGTTGCCGACTTACTAACACCCGATGCGCCTGCATACATTGCATGGGAGCCCTTCCCCTCTCTCTCTTACTATGAAGGGATTACGGTTCCTTTGAATCTGACGGGAAACATCTGGCCGAACCATCCCTGTTGTGTGGTTGCCACATCCAACGCATTTGCCCAAACGAATCCGGATATCGTTCAGAAGGTAGTAGATATCCATGTTCGTGCTGAAGAATGGATTCTGAGTCATCCCGCTGAAGCTTTGGCAATTGCTATAGATTGGCTAGGCATTGATGAATCGCCTGTATCAACTGCATTCAATAGGATAATCTACAATCAAACCTTGAACGTTGCTGGTGTTGAAGCATACTTGGAATTCCTCATACATGAGGAACAGATATCCATTACTCCCGCCGAAGCTGCTGCTTTCCTTGACTCCTTTATTGACCTATCATATCTTTCATGAATGAAGCGACAGACACAAAAGTGGGAAGACTGGCACCTCAATTGAGAGCGATGGCTGAAAGGATCACGAATCGAAAATGGAAGTTACCCCAACCAGGAGAAGTCCTACTGAAAGGAATTCTTCCCATTGTGATCCTTCTAATTCTATGGCAGATTATTATGATGATTGCAACTAGGAATCTTGCAAATCCAAAAGGCCTAGATGATGTTGTTGAATCTTTTGTGAAGCTTGTTGTTGAAGGAGATGCAGAGGGCCACACTTTGGTGGATCATACTGCATTGAGTGTGTATCGAGTATCTCTAGGATTCCTCTTTGCATTTATCACAGCTTGCCCTCTTGGAATTGCTATAGGACGCTATCGTGTTGCAGATGTTGTTCTTGGCCCGGTTGTTGAGGCTATGCGGCCAATACCTCCTATCGCGTGGATTCCCATCTCTATCCTGCTATTTCAGTCGAACTTCACAGGTGCACAGGTATTCATAATCTGGGTGGGTGCATTCTTTCCAATTCTTCTCAACACAACAGCTGGTGTAAAACGGACTGAACCAGTTCATCTGGATGTAGCTAGTACGTTTGGTGCCTCTGAATCACAAATACTCTCAAAGATAATCCTACCCTCCGCGGCGCCGGAGATTTTTGCGGGGCTGAGGATTGGTTTTGGTATTGGATGGATGTGTCTTGTAGCCGCTGAGATAATCGGTGGAGGATTGGGACTTGGATATCTCGTTTTTCAAACTCAGCAGTTGGGATTAATTGGTCAAACCGTTTCTGCCATGGTTGTGATTGGCGTCATCGGTTTCCTCTTCAGTTACATCTTTCTAAAGACCGAACGTTATTTGTTGCGATATCGACAGGAAGTGGCTGTGTAGGGATTAGAGTTGGAGCGCTTTTTCTTGTTCCACTCGAAGGACATCAAGTATCTTGGCTCTGAATTCTCGGCTTTCGCTACTCGCTCTGATCCGGGGTCTTGGAAGATCAATCTCATATTCTGCGATGATTGTAGCTGGAATATTGCTTAAGACTAGAATCCTATCGGACATGAAAACTGCTTCATCCACATTGTGCGTAACAAAAAGGATGGTTGAACCAGTTTCATTCCAAACTCTGAGGAATTCTTCTTGTAGATGATTTCTCGTCTGGGCATCTAGATTTGAGAAACCCTCGTCAGATGCAAGGACATCTGGGCTTGTAACAAGACTTCGAGCCATCTCGGTTTTTCTTGCTTGCCCCCCTGAAATCTCATGGGGAAAATTGTCTTCTAGCCCCTTAATCCCTACAAGCTCTATCATATCATCAACAAGTTTTCTACGCTTCTCTACTTCCATACCTTGTATGTCCAGACCAAATTCGATATTCTTTCGAACGATCAGCCAAGGGAAAAGTGATTCTTGTTGAAAAATCAATGCAACCCTGTTATGTCCCATACCTTCTTCCTTATCGTCGATAAGAACAGTACCAGAGTCAGGTTCCATTAAGCCTGCGATTATCTTGAGCAACGTAGTTTTTCCGCAGCCTGACGGCCCAAGTATACTTAGGAATTCTTTCTCTTTAACATCGAAGCTAATGTCGTCAAGTACTCGTACTTCTTCTTCGTCTCCGTTAGAGTACGCTTTTGAAATTCGACGCACTGAAAGCTTTGACAAGACCAACACCTAGGTTGTCGCGAACGATGCTAGGTTATATACTGTACCTTTGATGATTTTGCGCATTGAAGACCACCGAGCAAAGTAAAAAAAGGGCTATTGTAGAGTCGCATACGCGTTTTGGCATTAGCGAGGTACCTGCAATTCACAATTATATGCATTGCCGAACAGACTATATCGCGCACGGAGCTGTAATAATTTGGTTTCACCAAGAATCTTATTCGATATACCCGATGAACTAAGCACCAGTGCCATCTCAGTAGGGGATGTTACTGGTTCAGGAAATTCCCAGCTCTGCACAGGTGGACGAGATGGTGTAATTCGTCTTTACGATTTTAACAATTCAGAAACCCAACTTCTTGCTCAGCATGATGTGACCGGAGCTATCCTTTCCATCAAGATTGCAGATGCAAATAATGATGGCATGATGGAACTTGTTGTTGGCAGAAGCGTAGGACCTGGTGAAACTCCCGGCGCTGCTGGTACCGTACAAATATACCGATATGCTCCTAGCGGAAGTCTTGAGTTACTCGCACAAGCTGCGGTTGATAGATTTGTTACTACCGTTGTTGTAACTGATGTTACTGGGGATAATAAAAACGAGATTTTGGTTGGGGGAAGCGACTCTACTCTTAGAGTACTAAAGCTTGACCCTCAAAACACCCTAACTGAATATGTGATGCGCGTTCTCGAAGACATGCCAATTTCGATTGGAACCTGTGATGTTATTGGTGATGAAATAGATGAGATTGTTACTGGGAACCGCGATGGTTCGCTCCGAGTATTCAAAGTCACAAATGGGACTCTCGATCAAATAGAGGCTCTACAACTTCCTAGTCCCGTCATTTCTATTGCCTCGGGAGATATTCTTGGTGACCGGAAGATGGAGCTTGCTGTTGTGACCCACGATGGTTCAATCAGGGTCTACCGAAATGAAGAGAGTAAACTCGAATTATTCTCCGATCTTGAACATGTCAAAGCTCTTTCTGTTCGTATTGCTGAAATCAATGCGGATCATATGGACGAAGTTGTTGTTGCCACTTCTGATTGCAAAGTTGCTTTCTACAACCTGTATATGGCTGAGCTCCAAAAGATTGCTGAAATTGATATTGGATCCAAGATCCTCTCGATATCTGTTGGTGATGCTAGTGGCGACGATCGAAAAGAAGTGCTAGTAGGTGTTTCTGAGGGTCCGCTACAAGTAATTCAAGGGCTATATCATATCATTCCGAAATTCAACATCATTACTCCTACTGACGGGAGTACTGAAATGACTGGAAAACTGTCTATTGTGAATGTTACCGATATCCCGGTCCAAGGAATAGCCGGCAAGATTTACTGGTTCCCAAAGAATAACCTTGATGTAAATCCACAGCAAATACGATTGGATATTGGTCCCAATGAAACAAAGACTATTGACATCAAGATTGTTCCTCGAGCAGAAGGAACTGTGATTGTTAGGCCCATTGTTCTAATGTGGACTGATGAGGGTGGTCAAGTCCGTCAGGTCACGACCCCTGAAACTGCGATACTTGTTGATGAGGGGATGGCACAGGCAGCTCCTGCATCAACTGCACCAGTTACTATTCAAGTTGATGAATCCGTGGTTGAGATGGATGATCCATTTCCCCCAGTTGAAGGGACTGGCTTTGGTGCAGTAACACCTGACAGCGGAAAACTTCAAATTAAAACTTCTAGTGGTTCAGAAGAATCCCTGAAAGCCGCCGAAGAACTTCTAGACCAACTATTTGGTGAAACAACAACTCCAAGTTTTGATGAACTGGTTGCTGACCCTTCATCCACAGATGTACCTGCAGAAACAACTAGTTCTGAGGCTGTAGAAACTGTATTTACTACAGCTGAACCCATAGCATCAGAAGCCGCTTCATTTACAGAAATTGAAAGTGCACAGATTACGGAGATTCGGTCGCGTACACCGAAACCACCTCGACCTGGTG